>JAQTOJ010000083.1 GCA_028713395.1 Dehalococcoidales bacterium
TCGCGGTCGCGCACGGTGACACGGTTATCTTCCAACGACTGGAAATCAACAGTGACGCAATACGGGGTGCCGATTTCATCCTGGCGGCGGTAACGCCGCCCGATGGACTGCGTATCGTCGTACTGGGTCATAAAACCGCCGCGGATCCCTTTATGGACATCATGCGCAAATGCGGCGAGGTTTTCTTTTTTACTCAACGGCAAGATGGCGGCTTTGATAGGGGCTAAAGCCGGGTGTAAATGCAGCACCACACGGGTCTCGTCTTTATCCGGTTCTTCAGAATAGGCGTCACAGAGGAAAGCCAACAGACAGCGGTCGACACCCACCGCCGGTTCAATAACGTAAGGGGTGTAATGTTCCTTGGTCTCCTCATCGTAATAATCCAGCAACTTGCCGCTGGCTTTGGAATGCTGTTTCAGATCAAAATCCGTGCGGCTGGCGAGGCCCTCAATCTCTTCCCAGCCCATGGGATAGAGGAAGGTGATATCGCAGACACGCTTGGCGTAATGCGCCAGTTTGGCTTTTTCATGTTCCAGCACCGATAAGTGTTCTTTTTTAATGCCATGCTTGAGGTACCAGTTCTGCCGTTCGTTGAGCCAATATTCGAACCACTGTTCATCGGTGCCGGGTTTGACAAAATATTCCATTTCCATCTGTTCAAATTCACGGCTGCGGAAAATAAAGTTGCCGGTGGTGATTTCATTACGGAAAGACTTGCCCTGCTGGGCAATACCGAAAGGCAATTTTTTACGGGTAGCTTGCAGCACGTTATCGAAATTGACAAACATGCCCTGGGCAGTTTCGGGACGAAGATAGACCACACTGGCGGCATCCTCCACCGGCCCGATGAAGGTCTTGAACATGGTGTTGAAGTTGCGCGGTTCACCCAAAGCGCCGCCGCAATTCGGACATTTCGTGCCGGAAATATGATCGGCGCGGAAACGTTGATTACAGCCTTTACATTCCACCAACGGGTCAGTAAAACTCTGTAAATGGCCGCTCGCCACCCAAACCTGCGGGTGCATTAAAATACTGGTTTCGATGCCGTTCATATCATCGCGGTCCAGCACCATAGCTTTCCACCAGGCTTGCTTGATATTACGTTTCAGTTCAATCCCCAGAGGACCATAATCCCAGCAGCCGGAAAGCCCGCCGTAAATCTCGCTGCTCTGGAAAACAAATCCCCGCCGCTGGCAGAGAGAGACTAATTTTTCCATGGTCACGGTTGCAGTTTGTTCAGTCATTTATGCACCTCAGTAGAATTATCCTTCAGGCTCGAAAGCGAGCCACCGTACTTTCTAATCATACCCATAAAAAAGATACCCAGCACGACGCCGGCAATACCCATCACCACCAGGGTGAAGATCCAGAGCGGCGGCAGGCTGACATTGTAAGCGTTGACGCTGAAAATATTCGCCATGGCATAAGCAATGATCAATTGCGGCAAGCCGACGATATTACCCATGACGTTCAGGAGAGAGTTCATGGAAAAACTGCCTGCCTGGGCCGAACGGAAGACATTGCCCAGCCTGGCCGCTCCCCAAGTGATGCTGAAAGCCAAAAAAGCGAGCAAAATTTGCGGTAAAAGAGTCCAGACGAGCAGACGTCCGCGCGCCATGAAAGCCGCCGGATTGCCGGCAGCATCAAAGTTATACCCTGCCTGAAGCGGTAATTTAGGAGCAAACCAGACAACCAATATCACGGTAAGCAACAGCGTCATCAGGGGCAACGCCATGTATTTAAGTTTGAATTTCAAAGGCGCGGTTTCGTTCGCCGCCTCAGCCTTGACCCCGGTTTTCACCTGACCTAACACAACCGCAGCCAGGAGCAACGTGCCGATGATCAACAGCAAAAACACCCCAATGAGAACGATTAAAGTAAACATTATTAGACAATTATAAAGCAGATGCCGCAACGATACCAGTATCAGCAACAAATTCTAATATCAAAATGCGAAATCCTAAACCCCGCCCCACCCGGATTCACGGAAAAAGCCGGGATGACGTGGAGGCAGATTGCTGCTTCAGGTTTGGAGAAAGGCGCTTGCCCGAAATGATCAAAATATTAGTGCTTGTGCGGCGCGGGCTTCCGGCGGCGGAATTCCTCGACGATATCTTCTTTGCGGATAAGGGCGCTTTTTATGCCGTATTGCCTGGCCAGACGCATGGGCACACAGCAGCAAGTGCAGCAATTGCAGATGGCGTAATAATCTTCACGGCATTTGATGATAGTGTGGATAAGTCCTTTTTTATGGAAATCCTGCAACAGCTTCTTGGCTTCTGCTTTGGAAATAGAGCGGTAATCCTCCGGCCTCTCCGTGACGAAGACATTGCCATGGAGGTTTAACATGATCTCCGCCTGCACCGGCGCGTCACAATGATGCGATACCTGACGGCAGGCGCACGGCCCGAGGGCGAGTTCTTCCGCTAAATCCACGATCTGTTCCGCCTCGCCGGTCTTGAGCAGATAGGCGCCTTCCAGTTTTTTACCCCAGGTGTTCCCGACTTTTTTCACCAATCTGCCCAGCAGTGGAATTTTAGTCCAGCCTGCCCAGAAAAGATAGAATTTAAGGGCAAATTCACGGTGACGGCTGTAGAGTTTTAGTGTGTGGTGCATCTTAGTTTCAGTTTAGCACTAACGGTGTTCAGTTACCGCATTTCGTGGAATATCAGACTCACTTTACTTTCACTATATGCCCGCAATGGCGGGAATGGGATACCCATTACGAGATACAAAGTACCGAAGCAATCTCTGGCTGATTTTAGGGGCGGGTTAACAGCAACAGAATGCGGAAATCCGCCCCTATGGATTGGGTGAGATTGCCGCGCCCCGATTACATACGGGATGTACCACCTGCGGGCTCGCAATGGAGATAAAGCGGCCGCGCTTCAAGCACCCCTATTCTAACTAAGTCGACCCACCATCATCTGTATCTTCCCGGCAACGGAAGAGGATGGTTACTGAAGGACAAGAGCCGGAGTATTTTACTTTATTTGGGAATGAATGGCACAACGGTTTGAGATTGCCGCGTCACTTCGCTCCTCGCAAAGACGATCAAAGGACACCAGAAGCCCGGGCTCAAAATTCGGTGTAATACAAAACCCGATTCTCCGTATATATTACTAAATACCCCGATTTCCCCGCTGGTTGATGGAGATATTTTGAGGCTAGAATGAAAAACAGCTCTTTACGTTATTTACTGGTATTTCTCACCCTAGGCGGCATTCTATTAACGATTTATTTTCTGATCGAAATCCAGTTGGATCCATACGCTTCCTTCGTGATCACGGGTGCGGCTTTCGAGTCTTTAAAAACCAGGATCATGATAGACACGATTTTTCTGCTGGTGTTCATTATATGTGCCGTGATCGCCATGGCGGGGATAACCACGCGTCGTTGGCGCGGCGTATCGGCGCTCGGACAGGGTACCCTATCGCTGGTATTAGGCAGCTTCGTGTTAGCCGAACAGCTACAAACCATGATAACCCTGCAGCGGGAATTGAATTTGGACCTGGTATTGCTCTGGCGGTTGAATTGCGGCGAAATTTACGCGGCGTTTTTTTATCTGTTGCTGGGCGGTTGTTTCCTGGTCTATTTTAACCGCACGAAAACAAAAGGAGGTTTCAGTTCCGGTATGAAAAAGCATATGATAGTAACTGTGAACACGCAGGAGGCAGACAAATGAAAAGACCGGATACTTTAGTCTTGATCGCCATCTGGCAGTTCCTGGCAGCTTTTGCTTCGCTGATCGGCATTGCCGGGTTGGCGGCCTGGGGATTTGCCGGCGCGATGAACGGTTGGGGTTCGCGGGATGGCGCCTGGAGCGGGTATTATCACAGCCAGCCTCCGGTTTGGGAGGTTTTCTTCTTGACCATTGGCATCACCGCCCTGGTATGTCTCCTGACGTTGGCCGTTGCCGGAGGAGTGGGGCTCATAAAAGGAAAAGAATGGGGACGTATCACCAGCCTGGTTTTTAACGCCCTCGGTTTGTTTATTTTTCCAGTGGGGACGATCATCGGGACGCTAGCCCTAGTATATTTGACGAAAAAAGAAACCAAAGACTTTTTCAGTCCGCCGATACCAGCGCAATAACAGGATTCTTAAAAACCATATTTGCGACTAGAGTATCTATCCAAAACACAACGACCCTCACCCTGCCCTCTCCCATAATGGAAGGGTAACTCACGAGATGGAAGGCATTCGCCTTCCATCTTCTGGATCTTCTATCCAGTCAAATCCGGAATACAGCTAGCCACGAACAGTTAGCGAGAAACCGCTACTAAAAACCAACCTCGCAGAGACACTCCAGGAACCGGTATAAACCATGGATCATCAAACCGCACTCGTTGACCGGTTTTTTACGGTTTTATCACCTGATTCCGCAGCACGCCGATGGGCGGGATTTTGATCTCCACCACGTCACCCGGCTGCATCGGACCGATACCGCTGGGAGTGCCGGTAGCGATGACATCGCCCGGGAGCAGTGTCATCACCTGCGAAATGAAACTGAGACAGGTTTTCACGGAAAAAATCATCTGGTTGGTATTACCGTCCTGTTTTTTTACCCCGTTCAGGTAGGTCTGCACCGGCGTGTTCTGGGGATCCAGCTCGGTTTCAATCCACGGTCCGAACGCCCCGAAGGTATCGAAGCCCTTGGCGCGCGTCCACTGTACATCCGCGGACTGAATATCGCGGGCACTGACATCGTTGAAACAGGTGTAGCCTAGCACATAGTCCAGCGCTTCATCCTCGGAAATATCACGAGCGGTCTTTTTGATCACGATACCCAGTTCGCCCTCGAAATCGACGCGTTTGGTCATCAACGGATAAACGATATTATCCTCCGGGCCAATGACGGATGACGGCGGTTTCAGGAAGATCAGGGGTGTCTTGGGCACGGTGAAATTAGCTTCCTCGGCGTGGGCTTTATAGTTCAAACCCAGGCAGACAATTTTGGAGGGCACCGAAGGCGCCAATAATTTCACATCCTCCAAGCGGTACATCTCATCCGTGTGCTGGATGCCGCGGAAGGGCGTGCCCTTGATACCGTAAACGGTTTTCCCGCTGAGAATACCCCATTTGATAGTTTTTCCGAATGCGAAACGTATAATCTTCATAGCTCCCAGTTTAAATGAGGTAACAACGTTTGGCAAGGGGCAATTATACGAAAATACAGGCTTGATAACCCCCTGTCAATCCCTGAAAAACCGGCTTGAGATTTTAAGTATGAGAGCGGTCAGGCAAACCTGAAACTATTGACTTCTCATATGGCGGGAGCATATAATCGGCTCATTATGAAAGTATTAAAAGGTTGCAGCATCGCTTTACTCAGTTTTATTCTTTTCTTTTTACTGACGACATTCGGGCTGGCGTTCACCGTCAATCAGGTAGCTTTAAGCCCCAGCGTAGTGAACGGCATTATCCGGGATATTGATTTTGCCGAGGTTGCCCGCGCAGCTTTCGCGGAAAGTGACTCGCCCAAAGACCAGCAAACACTGGACATGGAAAAAGCTGTGGTGGATACGCTGGAGAGCGTCCAGCCGGTGGTCAAAGAGAAATTATATATCGCCGTCCATGATACATATGATTACCTGCTCGGCGGCAGCAAGACGCCCAACTTGAAAGTAGTTCTCGGGAATTCCTTCATGAACAAGGATTTTGTAGAAAAGCTCATGGCGGAAATAGACCTGACTAATCTGGTGGAACAAACACTGAAAGAAGACAAATCTGAGGGCAGCGGGAATAGCCAGGCATTACAGACCGCTTTATTGGACACAATTAAAAACATCGAACCTGATTTCAAGAAGCAGGTAGTTACCGCCTCCGATCCGATCTTCAAATATCTCCTGGGTCAAAGCTCATCCATCGATCTGAAAACGACCGCCCGCAACACCTTCCTGAGCAATAATTTTGTAAGCACGGTGATCGATAACATCGATATCCAGCAAATGATGCGCGATATGATCCGCGAACAATTCGGGCCGCTGCCGGAGGGAGTGAAGTTAACCGACGCCGAGTTAGATAAAATGGTGGCAATTCTGGAACCTTCGGTGAAAAGCAATCTGAAGTCCGCCGTCGGTCCGGTGGCGGATTACATGGTAGGCAAAACGGAAGATTTCTCCATCACCCTCTCCTTCCAGGCGGTCATCGATGAATTCAAACCGGTGGTCACCGAGGCATTCATGGCCTCCGCGCCGCCGGAAATACAGGGCGCCTCCCAGGAGCAAATAAATGCCGCGGTGGAAAAATACTGGCGCGATGCTGTCAGCACCATACCGACGACAGTAAAGATGGATTCCAGCAATTTCGGCGCCGGGATGAACACCGGCACCAACGAGATGTTCACCGAACTACAGAACGGGCTCGACAAGGCACGCGAAAACATCGATAGCGGCACCAGAGATTTCGAGACGCAATTGACCGATGTCCGCACCGGTATCAAGTACTTCCGCCTGGCATTTTTGGGATTGATCGGATTGATTTTGGTAATCATCGGCGGCATCGTTTTAATTTACCGTTCGGTCAAAGACTCCTGCCGCAGTCTGGGCATCACTTTCACCATTTACGGCGCGATCACTTTTGCGATTGTTATGGTCGTACGGTATATAGCGCCGGTATTGGCGCGAAATAACGTTGAAGACATGCCGCAATTCGTCTCCGATATGCTTCCCAAACTGATCGGGCATTTGACTTCACCGCTGTTTATCGTAGGACTGGTCTGTTTACTGGGCGGGATCGCGATGATTGTCATCTCGGTCATTTACCCCAGGATGCAGGCGAAAAAGACTGAAACGGCAGCACCGCCTGCCCAACCGCCAACGAGCAGTTGAAAAGAAGAAACCCTATCTGGTACGTTGGATCCCGGCCTTCGCCGGGATGGGGATGAGGAAGTAAAACTCCCTCTGTATCTCCCCCTATCAGGGGGAGAAAACATAAATTAAGATTTCGTCTTCACTATTTCCGCCACATATTTACCGATTGCCGGGGAAGAGGTGAGTCCGGGCGACTCGATTCCCATAAGGTTGATAAAGCCGGGCAGACCTTTACCCGCTTCGTCACGGATCACAAAGTCGCGGAATTCTTCACCGGGCCCCTGAAGCTTGGGACGTACCCCGGAAAAGTCCGGCGCCAATTCGTCAATTTGTGCCTGCGGCAGATAGCGGTGGACGGCTTCGTAGAATTTGCCCCGTTCGTTTTCGTCCACCGTATAATCAATGGTGTCCATGTACTTCACATTGGGCCCCAGCTTCATCTGCCCATCCAGGTTCAGGGTGATGTGAATACCTTTGCCCGCCTGTTCCGGCACCGGGTAAACCAGACGGCTGACCAGCCTTCCCGCCCTGGGATTGAGCCTGAAATAGGATCCGCGGCAATAGTGGATTTGGTATCCGGCTTTGGCAATATCGATGCCCGCCAGCGCCGCCACTTTATCACAGAATAAACCAGCGCAATTAATGACGATTTGCGTGGTCAATGATGTAATGCCATGCGCTTCACGAACGTTCACTTTGTAGCCGCCGGGGGTTTTAGCAATTCCCACGACTTCCGAGTTGAAAACAAAGGATACGCTTTTTTCAAACGCCCGGCCGTGATACGAACGCATCAGCCCCCAGGAATCGATAATGCCGGTGGAGGGCGAATACAATCCGGCGACCGCCTCGACATTGGGTTCCATCTGCCTGACTTCTGCTTTTGAGATAAGGCGTAATCCTATTACGCCGT
>JAQTOJ010000084.1 GCA_028713395.1 Dehalococcoidales bacterium
TCATCCGCCCAGCTTTCGCCTGGATAACCGGGCAGAATGAACAATTTGGCATTCGCCAACTGTTTGATATCAAATACCTTAACGTCGAAGTTACCCGGATGTAGATTTGGCGGGACTACGTTAATCACCTCAACCTTGGAACCACCCACCTGCTCCACTATGTACTGGATCAATGAGGTGCTGGTGACTACTTTGATACCTGCTTCTTCCGCGGGGGTACAACTACCTGCCAGTAAAGGGATCAACCCTAAAGACAATATGCTAGCGATTAACACGATTTTCTTGAACAAATTCCGCCTCCTTCTCCCCCTATAGTTGCAACTTATTGCAACTTAAAACGAAAAAAATTTATAGTATTAAAGCTGTCAGGTGTTTTCAGAGCGAGCAACATTCCGTTCGCAACGCTCGCAACGCCCCAAAATGCCCAGGTGTTGCAGATCAGCGTTGAACTTGTAATCGCGCAGCAAGTCGTGTTTCAACCCTTCTAGAACGGATTCGTCCAGATTTATCAACGCGCCGCAATCCCGGCACACCAGATGATGATGATGTCCCTTGTCTACCGGATGGTAGCGGACGCTGCCGCTGCCCAGGTCGGTCTTGGTGACCATATGCAATTCTTCCAGTAAATCAAGCGTGCGGTAAACAGTGGAGATATTTACGTTAGGATATTTCTGAACCACCTGCCCGAAGATTTCCTCGGCGCTGGTGTGGTCGGCAGCGTTTTCTACGGCGGTGACAATCATAAGACGTTGAGGGGTCATGCGGTAACCCAATTCCGCCAGTTTGCTGACCATCTCCCGGGTTTCCTGAGGTTTCGGTTTTCTACCCCATAATCTCATAACCATAATTATATCAAGGATAAGCGCCTAAGGCAATGGATTGTTATTGCAATTTATTGCGTGAAACAGAGCTTTAGTCTCGACTTGAAAACCGTTCCCTGCTATCGATAATTATAGTGACCGGACCGTCGTTGACAAGTTCCACCTGCATGTTTACCTGAAATCTACCGGTAGATACCTTTAAGCCCGCAGCCTTTATCTGTTCCACAAACCGCGTAAAAAGGGCTTCGGCGGTGGATGGCGGCGCGGCATCGGTGAAACCAGGACGTTTCCCCTTGCGAGTGGATGCCAATAGAGTAAACTGACTAATCAACAAGAGTTCCTGTTTCTTATCAGTAACGGAAAGGTTTAGTTTTCCTTCGGTATCGTCCAGTATTCGGAGCCCGGTGGTTTTCTGCACCAGGTAGTCGATGTCTTCGCCGGTATCACCGTTGGCTATGCCAACTAAAACTACCAGTCCCGGTCCGATTCTCCCGATCGTTATAGCATCAACTGAAACAGACGCGTGAGTCACCCGCTGAATCACTACCTTCAAGGCCTTTACTCCTGGGATTATTTATACCTTTTTAGTTTTCCATCTGCCCGTGCGGAAATAGAGGATGTTGGCCAAGGCATTGACAATCGCGCTGGCAGTAATCGCCCAGCGGATGCCCACTGCGCCAAAATTCGTATATTTTGGCAGGAAATACGCGAAAGGAATAGTGATCAGCCAGGTTGTGGTAATTTGAATCAACATTGTAGGCCAGGTATCTCCGGCGCCCTGCAGACTGCTCATCAGGACAAACATAAAACCAATGAGCACCCAGCCGAACACGGCAATATTCATAAACTGTTTCGCGGTCGCATCCAGAGTGGGATCAGAGTTGAAAAGATGAATCACCGGCCCGCTGAAAATTATTAGTAGGGCGGACACCACGATCACAAAGACTTCCACCACGCCTACTGCCAGCCAAGCGCTCTTCTCCGCTCTCTCAGGCTTCTTCGCGCCCAGATTTTGTCCCACCAAAACACCGGCGCCCATGCCGAAAGACATTGCCGGCATGAACAAGAACATTTCTATACGCTGCGTGATCTGATGTGCGGCCAGCACTGCAGCGCCAAAAGGAGCGAGGAATTTTTGCAGGATAAACTGATTCAACGTGCGCTGAATGCCGGAAACTAAAGCCGGAAAGCCGATACGGATGATGCGCCAGATAATGGCCAGATCGAACCGAAAACCCTTGAAACTGAGTTTCAGTCTGGATTTAGCGCCGAACAACACTCTTAACCCAAGCAATACCCCGAGGCTCTGCGCGATGATGCTGGTATAAGCGGCGCCGCGTACGCCCAGTTCCGGGAAAATCCACCAGCCGAAAATCAGGAAGGGACACAAGACGATATGGAATGTGCGGAAGAAAATGGCGATCTGCATAGGATTCACGGAATCACCGGAGGCCTGCATAATAGCATCCATCATCATACGAAAAGTGATCGTCGCGCCACCGATAAACTCAATACGCATGTACATGGTGCCAACAGCTACGATTTCAGGGTCGGTGGTAATGAAGGATATAATCCTTTCCGCAAAGAAGTGACCGATTATCGCCATCAAAACAGCGTAAAGCGCAGATATAATGACAGCGTGTTGCGCCACACGGTGCGCCATCTCCGTATCTTTAGCGCCGATAGCCCGCGCAATAAGAGCCCGCATACCAGCAGTAAGCCCCATCATTGCGCCTTGTGCTAATTGCACCACCACGCCTGAAACCCCGACACCGGCGATAGCGACTTCTCCCAGCCTGCCCACCCAGATCATATCAATGGTCGGGCCGAGAGACATTAATGTCTGAGTTATGGTCATAGGCCAGGAGATGAGCCAGAGGTTCTTGAAAAGACTGCCTTCTGTCCAGTCTTTTTTCATCCGCTGCGCCAGCAGCCCCTCGCCGCTTTTCGAAAGATTCGGGGGGACCGGATTAGGTTTGTTTTCCGCCATATTGTTTACGTCTTTCTAGGGCTTCAAACCCAATACTAAAGCCTGTTCTATAGCGCCGGCGGCGACAAAGAGAGAGCCAGTGACACAGATTAGGTCGTTTTTCCCTGCCATGCGTAGAGCCATAGGTAAAGCGACCGATATATCCTCAGTCTGTTTGATGTCAATGTTGTGTTTACGGAACTCCGCGGCGATCGGCGCGGTCAGCATGGAACGTGGGTGTACGGAACGTGTGGCAATCACCTTACCAAAGAATGGGGCTAATTCACTGACTATGCCAGTCACATCCTTATCAGCGCTCATACCCAGCACCAGAATGGCTTGATCGTATTTAAAGTATTGCCGCAAAGCTTCACATAGTTTGTGTATAGAATCCTGGTTGTGAGCTCCATCGGTAATGACCAGCGGTTCGTGATTCAATATCTGCAATCTGCCTTCCCATTGGACATTCGCCATGCCCTCGATGATCGCGGTTTTGGGGATGCGGTACCCTTTTTCGATCAACACCTCTAAAGCGCCCACCGCTGTGGCGGCGTTATCCAGTTGGAATTTCCCCAACAGAGGAATGGTGATCCCATAGGTATCAAGACGACCTCTAACCAGCAACGATTGGGTAGCGTTACTGAATCCCGTGCTTTTATAGGTGATATCTCTTCCTACATAAATCTGCCGGGCATGTTGTTGTCCGGCAATTGCAGTGATGGCTTTTTCCGCTTCCGGTACCTGCGGAGCAACGACCACAATTCCGCCAGGTTTGATTATACCGGCTTTTTCGCCGGCAATTGCGGTCAGCGTATTCCCCAACAGTTCAGTGTGTTCGTAACTGATAGAGGTTATGACCGATACTTCCGGCTGCACCACATTAGTGGCGTCCAGCCGACCGCCTAAACCCACCTCGATCACCTGAAATTCCGCCTTTTTGGCGGCGAAATATAAAAAACCGAGCGCCGTAGTAATCTCAAAAGTGGTCAGGTGTTCATTTTTTTCCGGGTTTTCAAGGTTGACCACTTCGACCGCCGGTTTGATTTTTGAAATGAGAGCGACTATCTCATCGTTGGTAATATAATGACCATCGATACGGATACGTTCGTTGTAAAGGTGTAAATGCGGCGAGGTGTACAAACCTGTTTTGTAACCGGCAGCGGTTAATACCGAGGCTACCATAGATGAGGTGCTACCCTTGCCTTTACTGCCTGCTACATGCACGGTCTTCACCTGGAGATGCGGGTTAGCCAGTCGTGCTAAGAGATTTTGAATACGTTTCAGATCCCAGGTTTGCCGAGTGCGGGGTGTTCTTTGCCTTTCGTAATCGATAAAGCTGTAAATAAAATCCAGTGCTTGTTGAAACGGACTATCTGCCACTTTAGCCTCAATAGAGTGCACAGGTAGCTGTCCTCACCAACTCTACTCCAGTGCTCTCCGATGTATACAAAAACAATTATATCACTGTGTTACATATAGTAACAAACATACTAAGGTAATTTATATTTTGCCTGCAGAAAAATGTTGTGAATTGGTACATAATATAAAAAGCACCCCCAACGTAAAAATTTTCATAGCGTTAACCGGGAGCCATACTACGAGGGCAGGAGGCAGGAAATGTTTTCCATGGGTAAAGATAATGATAAAAAACCCGCCAATGTCAGAACCTTGACCTGGGGCGGACTCAACTGGGTGGATGTGGTACAACCCACAAAAGAAAACAACAGATATTTAACCGAGCAATTTAACTTTCATCCCCTTGACCTGGAGGATGCCCTCAGTTTAAGGCAGCTTTCTAAAATCGAGGAATACCCTCAATATCTGTTCGTGATCTTTCACCTACCCGTCTACGATAAAAAAACCCGGGTAAGCACGAGGAAACAGTGGTCGGCATTTATAGGGGACAATTTCATCGTGACTTTGCGCCCCAAAGAACTGACTTCGGTAGATGATCTGTTCCACGAGTGCGAGCTCGCGGAGGATATGCGAAAGGAATACATGAGCCAGGGTTCCGGCTATTTGTTATACCGCATTCTGGACCGCGCTCTGGATGCCTACTTCCCTACGCTGGATAAGATCCTCAGCCAGGTGGACGGAATAGAAAATGTAGTTTTTAGCGAGGATGTCGACGCTGTGCATGAATTGAGCATATTACGCCGCGATATCATTGCCCAGCGCCGCGTTATGTTCCCCACTCGCGCCACTTTGGTAGAAATGGAAAAGAAACTGAAACGCTTCAGCAAAGTGGATTTGACTATCTTTTTCAGCGACTTGATGGATCATATGAACAAGATTTGCGAGACACTGGATGAAAGCTCGGAAATTATCGAGGTTTTCAAAGACGCCGATTATCTCCAGAGCAGTTACCGTGCCAATCTGGGAATACGAGTCGTGGTAGTGATGCTATCAGTTTTGATCCCGCTCTTAGTGGTCTTCGGATTAGGGGCATTTTTCCTGTTTTTCTACGGCGGCACCCTCAAAGATAACCCTCTTTCCTTCGTGGTGCTGGCCGTTGTCACTTTGATAATTACCGGCATCACTTTGTTAATGCTGCGCCGCAGACACCTGGTCTAGATGAAATTGAGAAAAGGTTAATCCCCGTTGGGATTTCTGCGATAAAACCAACGTTTCATCATTTCGAGCAATCCCAGGTAGATGATGATAAACCCGAGGAGTATCAGCAAGAAGGTCGGCGGCAGGGGTACGAAGCTAAAGATTTTACCTAAAGGTGTAAATGGTAGTAACACTGCTACGACTAGAATCGCCGAGATATTAAGAATCAGCCATTTGTTAGGTTTACTTTTATAGAATGGCACCGTGCGCGTCCTGATGATAAAAATAGCCAGCGACTGGGTAAATAGAGATTCCACGAACCAGGCAGTTTGGAACAGCGGGGCATCCGCTTTAAAGACGACCAGCATTACAAAAAACGTCAGGAAGTCGAAAATCGAACTCACGGGGCCGAAAACCAGCATGAAATTCCGGATGAACGAGGTGCGCAAGCGGCGCGGTTGTTGAATATATGATAAATCTACGTTATCGGAAGGCAGCGCCAGCTGACCGGTGGAATACAACAGATTATTGAGTAAAATCTGTATCGGCAGCATCGGCAGAAAGGGCAAAAACAAAGAAGCGGCCGCCGCACTGAACATATTCCCAAAGTTTGAACTTATCGCCATGAGGATATATTTCATAGTATTCCCGAATGTCTTTCTACCTTCGGCAATGCCTTCGGCGATGACTTTCAAGTCATGGCGTAAAAGGATGATATCAGCAGATTCTTTGGCGATATCCACGGCGTTCATGACGGAAATGCTGACATCAGCCACCTTCATCGAAGGGGTATCGTTGATGCCATCGCCTAGATAACCGACGACGTGCCCATTAGCTTTCAACGCATTCAGGATGCGGTTCTTCTGGGCGGGATTGACGCGGGTGAATATATCGGCGCGCTCGACAACCGCCGCCAATACATCATCGTTCATATTTACGATTTCACTGCTTTTCACGATGTTTATAGGATCGATTTTTACGGTGCGGGTAATCGTGGCCACACCTTCATCGTATTTGCGACCGCGGCGATACTGGTAAACCTGGAAACCCAACTGCTCGCAGATCTTGCCGGTGACAATTTCGCTGTCCCCGGTGAGAATTTTCAATTTAACCCCGGCCTGCCGCAATAATTCCAGCGATTCTCCTGCTGTATCTTTGATCGGGTCGGTAAAGGCAATGAAACCCAGAAAGATCATATCGTTTTCATCAGGGACGGCATATGCCGGTTTGGTTTCCACGCGCTGGTAAGCGACGCCCAAAACCCGGAAGCCTTGGTTACTAAGCTCGATGTATTGCTTGTCGATCTTGTTCTTCGCATCTGCCGTGAGCCCGTAGATTACCCCATTATATTCGTAGTGCGCGATGACTTTAACGACTTCTTCTGGTGCGCCCTTGGTAATAAGGATGTTCGCCTCACTATCCTTCACTACAATTGAAAGTCTTTTACGTACAAAATCGAAGGGAATTTCATCGATTTTTTGGAATTGGTCGGTATTTACGTCTTTATATTTGATTATGGCTTCATCAAGCGGGCTTTTTAATCCTGTTTGGTAACGGCTGTTAAGCAATGAGTAAAGCAAGACCTTGTCCGAATCGTTGCCTTCGATATCAACGTGGCGGATCACAGTCACCCGGTTTTCCGTCAGAGTACCGGTTTTATCAGAGCATAGAACATCCATACTCCCGAAATTCTGGATCGAGGCTAAACGTTTGACGATCACGCCCTTACGGGACATGGATTGGGCGCCGCGGGCAAGGTTGATTGAAAGAATGACCGGCAATAATCCCGGCGTCAGTCCAACGGCTAGAGCTACCGAAAATAACAGGGATGATAAAATGTCCCGTTTCAGCAGGGCATTGATAAAAAACACGGCGATAACCAGCACGAAGGTAACCTGCATGATAAGGTAACCGAAACGCCTCAGGCCACTATCAAATTCTGTTTCCGGCTTTCGTTCGGCGCTCTTCCGGGCGATCTCACCATATTGCGTGGTGTTACCGGTTTTGGCAATGACAGCCGTGGCAGTACCATTAGTAATTGAAGTGCCCATGAAAAGGTAATTATTCCATTTGGTGGAGTCTGCCAGGTTTGCCAGACTAATAATGTCCGGGGTTTTTTCTACGGGAAACGATTCTCCGGTCAAAGAAGACTGGTCGACGAAAAAATCTCTGGCGGAGAGGATGCGGGCATCTGCCGGGGCGATATCTCCCGCCGAGAGTGAGATGATATCTCCGGGCACCAATTCGGAAACAGGAATGTCTTGTTTGGCTCCATCCCGCAACGTAGTCGCGACCGTTGCCACCCGTTCTTTCAAAGCTTCAGCAGCTTTTTCTGCGCGGAACTCCTGGGTAAAATCC
>JAQTOJ010000085.1 GCA_028713395.1 Dehalococcoidales bacterium
AGACTTTAAGCTTGATGCTCTTGTTTTCCATCTCGCCGGTGGGGCCGCCACCAATGGCTTCAATGATGATATCGCAGTTGGCTAAATCTTCTACCTTGGTGGTTAAGTGCAGGTTGGCAATTGCGGCATCCATCTGTGCCGGAGTAATCTTGCCGCGTTCGACGGCGCCTTTCAGTCCGAATCTACCGCTGACGATATTTTCTTTGGCGCGGACGAGAATCTCATCTTTCAGATCGCGGGCAACGACTTTGTAACCGGCCACGATGGCTGTCTGTGAAATACCGCCACCCATAACGCCCAAACCCAACACACCAATTTTTTTAACATCCCCAATCTTCATGTAGTATCCTCCTTATATTCTTCCAGCTAGGGATTTGTGCTAGCCTACATATTAACCAAATTACCACGTTTTTGCAAATTACATTTCCGGTTTTTTCCGTCTGAAATGAACTCTCTACGGTCGTAGGAAGCTGCCCGCGCCGCATCCGGCGCTATAAATAAGTAATCTATGCTACGCCAATATGCTGATACCATTTTCACCGTCGCTTAATATCAGGGTTTTAAGGTAGGTAATGAGGTGGTTTGCCTGGTTCTCCTCGGGTTTGATTGATTTTTAGTTAGCGGTGTATCGCTAACTGTTATGGCTGGCTGGTATCTGACATCCTACTGTCATCCCCGCCCTGATCGGGGATCCATAGTATTTTGTCTCCCCTTAAGTTTAAGGGGAGATACAGAGGGATTTGTTATAAATCTACTTCCTTGTCTCCTCGCCCCTTGTGGGTGAGGACTAAGGTGAGGTTATATTACCACACCCCTTGTCATTCTGAGAGCACGTAGCGGCGAAGAATCTAGTAATTCCGAGTTGCGCAGCCGAAAATAGAACGCTGGGGGCGGGTCGTTGTGCAGGATACACTATACATCATCCTACATCAACCAAATACAAGTAGTGCTTTTACCTCTACTGCGGTCCGAAAGCCCCGTTCCCCATCGCCAATATGAATTCTTCATCGCTCATCCCCAGTATTTCCGTGCACACCTGCGCGTTGTGTTCCCCGATGCACGGCGAAGCCCGGTATAATTGGGCGGGCGTTGCGGAAAAGCGCGGCGGCAGCGCATCCGCCAGATGTTCCCGCATGACGTTATGATTTACCGTTATGTAATGCTGCCGCAAGGATAGCTGCGGATCGATATCGATATCCTGTGCATTCTTCACCACCCCGGCGGCGATCCCCGCACCTTGCAATCTTTGCATCACCTCGTAGGGGGTTAAGCCGAGCGTCCAGTTTTCTACAATCCTTTCCAGTTCATCCTCGTTTGCCTGCCTTAACGCAAGTGTGGCAAAACGCGGGTCGATCGCCAGTTGACTTTGGTCTGTCACCCGGCAGAAAACCCGCCACTGTTCTTCAGTGCTAACGGCAATAACGCACCAGCGGTCTTCGCCTTTGCAGCGGAAAGCCCCATGCGGCGAAGCATAGGGATCACGGTTCCCCATTCTTGACCTGACCCGCCCGTTCAATTGGTAATCCAGCAAAGGCACCGCCAGGAACTGAATCGCGCTTTCGTTCTGGGATTGATCGATATAGTTCCCCGCGCCGGTGCGCCGTCGCTCTATCAGTGCCGTAGTAATCGCTGTAATCAAAAACTGGGGGGCGATATGGTCGGTATAAGCCCAAAACACACCCTTGGGGGGACGATCCGGCCAGCCGGTGATTTCAGAAAAACCGTTCATCCCCGCGGCATGATGCCCGAACCCCCCGAAACGTGATGACGGTCCGAATTGCCCCAGTTGTGAAGTAGAAGCATAAATTATCGAGGGATTAATTTTCCGTACGGCGGCATAATCCAATCCCAGTTTTTTCATCACACCCGGTCGGTAGGACTCGATCAAGACATCCGCCCACTGTGCCAGCTTCAAAGCAATAGCTTTACCTTCCGGTTTGGAAATATCGATACTGGTGCCGTATCGGTTCAAATTATAATTGGCAAACCAGGTACTTCGGTCGGGGTGCGGAATCTCATCGCGGTAAGGCGGCACCAGCCGCCCGATGTCCGGTCTCCCCGGGGCTTCTATTTTCACCACCGTCGCGCCGTGATCAGCCAAATACCTGACTGCCCGCGGACCCACCGTCACCCAGGTCAAATCCAGCACTTTAAGTCCCTGAAAAATCTCATTTACGTTTTCGTCGGCGCCATTCACTTTGAGAGATTTGTTTGGTTTATATTGCCGCTTTAATACTTCCTCGTTATGTTCCCCGATCTGCGGCGCCCGGCTCCTTATGCGGTAACCATTTTCCCCCAGGCGGAAAGGCGCTCCGGGATGCCGTACCTTTTTACCTATGCCCGGATATTTCACCCCTTGCCAGAACTGGCGGGCGGCGAAATGCGGATCGTCGAGAATATCATGTATCGTATTTACCGGAGCGAGCATGAAACCCCGCTCAATGGCTCCCTGAAAAAGCTCCCGTTTGGTCTTGTTGAGCAGCATCTGCGTGAACCTTAACCGCATCTCCATCGATTCATCGCGTATCTTCACGCGCTCTGCTTCCGTTAATTCCCTGGGCTGCGCCTTGAGCGTCCAATCATAGGCGGAAAGTTTCTCGTCACGCACCCCCTGTTCTTCCATCCATTTCAAGAAATTGATGGTCAGCGGTCCCTGCTGCCCGGATTCCGGGGTGAAGACTACATAGCCGTCCTTGCACTGGAAAATTGCCGGCAGCGCCGTCATGCCGGGGTTAAGATTACCGTTGCCAGCCTCAAGGCGCGTGGGAATTACTTTGCGGAATTCATACCAGGCGTGATTGCTGAAAGTCGCCCAGAGCATGCACTCCTGTGCGGAGATATCTACCGCCTGTCCTCTGCCGGTGCGTTCGCGGTAATATAGCGCCATTACGGCAGCGGTGGCCGCATCGTTGCAAGCATGCAGGTGCGCATGAGAAAGGCTGATACGCACCGGCGAGCGATCCATTTGGCCGATGAGGTTCATGTAGCCGCTCATGGCTTGGATGATGATATCCGGGGTTTGGTACCCGGCATAGGGACCTGTCTGCCCGAACCCGCTGATACTTACTAAAATAATTCGGGGATTCACCTGCTTCAGGTCTTCCCAGGTTAACGCAAGCGAATGAAGATAACCGGGAACAAATGATTCCAAAACCACATCGGAGGTTTTCACCAACTTCAGTAATTGCGCCTTGCCGTGCCTGTCTGCAATATCCAGCGTGACGCTCTTTTTACTGGTATTGAAAGCCCACCACGGCAGGCTCTTTTCGGGATTGACTGTGTCACGGAAAAAAGGGGGCTGAAACCTGCCCGGGTCGCCGCCGGGCGGTTCTATTTTGATCACTTCCGCACCCAGGTCCCCCAGTATCTTGCCGCACAAATAGCCCTTTTCATCCGTTAAGTCCAGAACACGATAGTTGTTTAAACCCGTTTGTGCCGGACGGCCTTTATCCAGATCTTGCTTCATCAAGTTGGCGATTTTCCTTTCTTTTGCTGGCGGATACCCATGAGAAACCGGGTAAAAGATGTCAGTTTGAACAATTCCAGGAAAGCCAGTGAACCAATGTAAGTGAGGATCACGATCGCCAGATACTTCCAAAGAATCGGCGTACTCCAACGCACGATGAAATAACTCAAGACGGCGATAAAGGTTGAATGCACTATATAGATAGGCAGCACCGCATCGTTGCCCCATTTGACGAACCGGTTGCTGAAATCCAGGAATCTCCGTCCGAGGTAGAGAATGGCGATGATCCAGCTCCAGGTGGTCACCGCCAACAAAACATTGAAAATTACGCGCCCGGCGGCATGCCAGCTATTATCTTTAAAAGTCGTCCAGAACCACTCCCCCATCACCGATTTATTCCATTCCGGGAAGGTGATCATCAGATAAAGGGACATGGTAATCACCGCGCCGATAATCGACATGAGACCGCTGCGGTCGATGCCCTTTTTTACCCCTTCGTTAGCGTAAAGCAGAAAACCCAGGACAAAAAAGGCGGCATAATAAAGCACCTGGAAATCCCCGGTCATGATCCAGCCGACCACACGGTAGTTTACACCGCCGATCGTCCACTGCCATTCCGCCAAGACCTGAAGCAGAATAATAGGGATGGCGAAAATCAACACGGAGCCTGGTTTGGCGAAAAATCCGGAAAATTTGGTAGCGAGCGCCCCGCGGTATTTTTTATAGATGAAGTAGAGCGCCGGAAACAGTGCGAAGGTGATAAACACCAGGTACCACAAAAACCAGAGCGCGCCGGCGCTGAAACCATTCTGGAAAGGTAGGCTGATCTTCAGCCAATCGTTGACGAACCAGCGCCAGTAATTGTGCTCGAAAATGGGGCTTTCTACAGGGAAAAAGTTATGGTTATAGAGTCCGGCAAAATAGTAGCAGGGCGGCACAATGACCAGCATGCCAAAGACCAGCGGCACGACCAGCCTTAAAAGTCTTTCCTTAAGATAAGCCCGCCAGGTTCGCACGCCGAAGGAAAAAAACGTGGCGATCCCGGCTACAAAGAACAGCAGCTCCATCTGGTATTTATCGATGACGGATACGAATCCCTGTAAAAAGAGGTTGCTCTGAGGATTGTTGACATACCAGGCGAACGGGGTGAAGGTCATGGCGGCATGGAAAGGAATGAGCATGGCTACCACGATAATTCTTAACCAGTCTAAATGTGAAAGCCTTCCGGTGCTGGGTTGTAAAGGTGTCTGTAACATACCTCCCCCTCCTCTACCTGATAGCTTTGATGCTGACCACCAATTGCGGCAGTATTTCCCCGGCCTTTCCCTTCAGCAGGATATCGCACAGCGGCGATATCTCTGTCGCGTATGGATTTATTTCAATCAGTATACCACCTTTTTGCTTTACCTCGAGCGGGAAGCCCGCGGCCGGATACACGAAGGCGGAGGTGCCCACCACGATCATGCAATCAGCTTTATCCGTTTCCCGCTGGCATAACCGCAGCATATCTTTGGGGATGGGTTCTCCAAACATCACGGTATCTGTTTTGATCAGTCCCCGGCAGCGGGGGCATTGCGGCGGCAATATTTCCAGTGAAATCGCCTCCCTCGCATACCGATTGCCGCAGCGTACGCAACGTAGCTTCTGGCTGTTGCCGTGGATTTCCGCTACGTGATAACTGCCGTCAGCCAGGTGTAGATTATCGATGTTCTGCGTGATCAGGTATTTCAGAATGCCCAGTTGCTCCAGTTCCGCCAGCGCCAGGTGCGCCGGGTTCGGTTTGGCCTCACCGAGCGCCCGAACGAATTCACTATCCCGACTGCCGCGTCGTGCGATCTCTTCCCAATGCTTTTTGGGATTTTGCAGTAAGCGCTGGTAGCCGTCCATCGGGGGCTCTCCGAACTCCGTCCACAACCCGCCGGGCCCGCGGAAAGGCCGGATGCCGCTTTCCACGGAGATACCGGCGCCGGTCAGGCACAGAACATAGGCGCTATTCAGAATCAGTTTGGCGGCTTGTTCAATATCTTTCATGTGTTCTTTACCATTACCCCCTTGAATTCACCTCTCCCGGAGGGTAAAGGATACAGAGCCTGCCCCGTATGCGCGACTTCATCGCCATCCCATCGGGACTCGATACGGGGTGAGGGTGATGCCGCTCCATGTTGGTCTGAATCCCGCATCCAGTACCGGATGATATTAAGATAAATGCGTCCAGTGATATTATACATCGTCCCTACGTTCCGCAAAGGCGAAGCCCTAGGATTCTTTGGTTTTGGTTGGTTTTTAGTTAGCGGTTTATCGCCAACTGTTCATGGCTAGCTGTAATCTGGTTGGGTCTAGGTAGATGTTCCAGAAGATGGAGGGCGAATGCCCTCCATCTCGTAGCTCTCCCTCTCCCTGCAGGGAGAGGTTTTCTGTGAGGGTTACTGTGTAAACTAAAGCGTAATTATTTATAAAATCAACCTAAAGAGAACGCTACCCGCCTTCTGCGTAATTGACATCCTTGTATACAAGGTATAACGTTGGGGGGAACAATCAAGAGGCATAAATACAAAATTCAGGTTTACTGTTAAGGAAGATGGCTTATGGTCGCTAGAAGAAGACCCGATACCGGTTCACAAATCAACAATGTCTGCCCTAAGTGTGGTAAAAATCTGGTTCTCAGTCAGCCCGATGGCACCCCGCTGCTTGACGGCTATGTTCATATGGAATGTGCATCCTGTGGTGATAAAACCAGATATACGGTCATAAAGCCGTCCGTAACTAATGCACCGGTACCACAAAAGACATTCCTTAAATTCTACCTCCCCATTATCATCATCGTCGTTTGCTTTAGTTTGGCTATTGCCAACGTGAGGGGTTGGATTTCACTGCCTAATTTATTGTCTCCTGGTAGCGGCGGTGGCAATATCGTTGGATCATGGGTGTCTGGCGATACTACCTTAACATTCAACTCCAATGGCGCTTATACCATGACTCTGGGAGGTCAAATATTTGATACCGGCACATATACGACCAACGGCGGTCAAATGACCATGACGTCTCGCGCTGGTCGTTCATCGACTGCTAGCTACCGCATGTCCGGCAACACACTAACGGGATTTCACGATGGCAGAAGCTCAAATCTTACAACCTATACAAGAATAAGTAATTGAGAGCATTTAAGACGGATGATAATCGAGAAGAACTAATGAGTCTATTTTTATAAATACGCCGACCAACAGGGTTTATCAACCCCCATCTTTTGAAATCCGGTTCTTTCATATAATCTGATCGCCACTGGATTGACCGCCCAGAGATAAAGCACGTTCCCCGAGACTGTTCGATGATAATTTACCAGATAGCCAATGAGCTGGGCAGCCAGACCTTGTCCCCGAAAGTCTTTGTGTGTATACACGTCATCCACTCGTGAATAGCCGTCCATCAAACGGATTGAAGCTATTGCTAAACATCGGTTATCCTGAAACAACCCCAATAAACGGTAAGCCGGATCAGGTAAAGACTTTCTAATGACATTAAGGCTCCAATCTCCGGCGTCTTCTGTGTGAATTAGTTCCACATCATCGTCCGTGACCCGTGTTATTCTCCTTACTAATGTCGAGATAATGCTTTCCACTTTCTCTTTGGGAAAAACAAAAAAGACCGATGGTTCTATCTTGATGACAAACCCGGCAGATTCAAGGTAAGGTTTCAGTATACCAAGCTCATTATCAAGAAAAGACATGTAAATCCGGGGAGGTATCTTCAACTGCCGATAAAATCTGGTTATATCTTGAATCGCCGATTCTATGTCAGTATCAAGCCGCAGAATCTGGGCGTGGTTACTATCGTGTGATTGCGGATTATCCGGATTATAGTAAATTACCCCATATCTTTTTTCTATCACGTTCGAAAATGACCCGTAAAAAGAACGCTCCAGAGAAAGTAGTTTCTCAATATCCACCATGATTCTCCAGCTAAATAATAGTTTCCCCTTGCGTGAGGGTTACAACCAAGCAATCTCCCGGTGATTACGGAATTTCTGCCACTATAAGAAATGTAGATCGCCACGTCCTTTCAGTCCTCGCGATGGAGACATAAGGTCAGTCCATTCTCGCCCAGACGGGAATCCAGGGGTATTAGTCCCCCAGTTTTCCTAAGTTCTCCAAACTCTCTTTAGCTTTCTCACGCGGTCTGACCTCAATACAATAATCCAATACATTATGATTTTTCA
>JAQTOJ010000086.1 GCA_028713395.1 Dehalococcoidales bacterium
TTCAGTTACGGCTTCCGGAGTTTCCTCGGGAACGGCCGTTGCATTGGCGGGAGTGGATTCGAATTCCACCCACCCCATATCCGGGAAGAAGATTTCCACCCAGGCGTGATAATTGCGTCCGCCCAGATTGGGCAGGGTAGATGTTTCCGGGGCTTCCAGCATGGGTCCCCGGTAGTAATCCCCCAGCAGGTTGCTAAAGTATGCATCTGCTGTCAATTGCAATAAGGGCCAGGTACAAGTGTACCTAGCCCTCTTTTTTCAGGGAATAATGGCGTTATCCTTCAGGAAATCATAATCCGGTTTATATTTGACGAAACTACTCATCATATCCACAAAAGGTTCCGTCTTGCGCCAGACCGGCGGCGTGAATTTCACCGGATTTTCAATATTAGCTTTGTGCCAGGCATCAAAATCTTCATACCAAAGTTCCTCGATGCGGCACCAGGGCGTGCGGAAAGGGGGTGGATCGAGCGCCCGGTAGCTGACATATTTGAGTAGGCCGGGCTGCATCCTGGTTTCCTGAGAGTGCGTTTCAAGGTACCACTTTTCACCATCAGCCACAGAAACACCCTCAGGGTATTTGAAAATGCGGTACCAGCGGATGATATGTTTCTCTTCCGGGGCGGGTTCTTTTCTCAAAAAATCCTGGGTGGGCACGGCAGGCGCCATGGTGACCGGGCCGATCGCGGTCGCCCAACCACCGGGAGGGGGTGTATACGGCTTATAATCCGGGGCGGCTTCCAGATAGTCCTCTACTCTGTAATACCACAACTCGGTCACAAAACCATTCACCGCTCCCCATTTTTTCGCCTGGGGGGGAAACGGCAAAGCCTTGAAAGTTTCATAGCGGCGGATCCATGGCCCGGTGCCACGCACCACTTCCTTGCTATGGTAACGTAAATACCAACGCACGGCGTCGGTCTCGTGGACGTTGTTTAAAAATCCTAAAAATACGTGTTTGATCATGCGATGCTCCTTCTTTTCATGCTTTTTTTACGGCACGTTTGCTCTTCACTTCCGGCACAGGCGGTTTTTCTTCTATTTCCAAACCGGGGCCGCCCTCACGCACCCAGTTGATGGGGCGGTATTCACGGGCGACAATCCCTTCCTGGCGGAATTTCGGGTAACCGAGGACGATGGATGAGGAGACCCAGAACGGGTCTTCCAGTCCGAGTTTGGCTCTCAACTGCGGCGCGCCGGCGCCGTAGGCGACAAAACCTACCCAGGTGGCTTTCAATCCCAGCGAATTGGCGGCTAATACCATATTTTCACCGGCAATACCTACCTGGATAGCGGGCCCGCCGATCGAGCGCACATCAGCGGCAATCAATATGACAGCCGGCGCTCCCAGCAAAACCGGCATGACACGTGGGACGACACTTTGCCCCACGCCTCCCCGGATGATCCGGGGATCCCAGGCACCGGCGGTCGTCGCGGGAGCGGGACCCATGGCATCCGCCAGGTTTTTCACCTTTTCGTCGCTGCTATAAGACTGGTACATATCGTTGATCACCCACCAGGAAATATCGTTGAGCTGCTTGATGACCGCCTTATCCGTGACCACCACGAATTTGAAAGGCTGGCAGTTGCCGCTGGTGGGGGCAAAGCGTCCTGCTTCAATGACGCGGCGGATCAGAGGTTCCGGCACCGGCTTATCGGAAAAATTCCGCACGCTGCGGCGGTTGAAAATTTCTCTTTCCACCGCCGTCCATTCATCCGGTTCATTTTGGGCATTCCGCGGCTCCAGGGGTTTGACGGCAGGTAAAGCGTGTGGATGGGTCTTCCAGAAACCTGACGGCACATTATATGGTTCTTGAATGGAGATGGCGTCTACCGGGCATGCCACCATGCAATTGTAACAGCTAAAACAGGCTTTATTTTTATTGTAGTGGACTTTCTTATCCTCACCCATTTCCCAGGTGCGGAAGATACAGTTTTGCACGCACAAACCGCAGCCGTTGCATTTCACCGTATCCACTTTCATTTTACCCATTGATACGTTTTCCGGGCGGAAAATTTCTTTGAACAATGTTTCCGGTAGCGGCATAGTGTTACTCCTTTAACCTTCTATTCTGCGTTTAAACGGTGATCCATTTACCCTCGCCAATGGCAGTGCCGTAGGGATCGACATTGACCCGTAAAACCTGTAACTCTTCTTCCGTGGGACATGCCAGCCGTTCGAGTTTGGTAGCGATCATCGGCTCGAATTCCATTTTCTCCAGCACGTCATTCACCTCGACCCACTCCGCTAAGGCCAGCAGCTTCATATAGTGTGTCTTTTCATCAAAACCAAAAACTGCTTCCGGGGTGATCACGCGGTACGGGCCGGTATTCCGGGGTAAACCCGCCTTCTGGCGCGCGTGCGGCGAACCATCCAGATATCCCGGTGAGGTGATGAAATCTATTTTTTTCACGAACTTGCGTTTTTCCTGTGGACAGTGGAGTATGGTACGCCAGCACATAGAAGCGATTTCGTTAGCGCCACCGGCGCCCCCGAAACGGCGTTCAGGATGAAGAAAATCACCGCCTAAAAAGGAGCTGTTGATGTTACCATAGGGGTCGGTCTGCAATGAAAGAAGAATACCATAATCGAACAAACCCAGCGCGGCATGAGAACAAACGGTATTCATATTGGTCCAGGCATTGGCGCGGTAATTAGGCTTTGCCGCCACGAACACCATCCATGGATCCAGGGGAATGGCCGGCTGGGGAGCAATGACGCCATCTTCCAAAATCAGTGTCAGATTGGGCACGTAGACCTTTTGCGCCAACAAGGCGGAGGCCAACGGCGTGCCGCCGCCGCCGACCCAATAACTTTTATCGTGCTCATTTTGTATCATCTTGGCGGTGACGCAAATGGTGGCTTCCGCTTCCGTAAAAGTCGTCGCTTTCGTCATGGCCGCATTCCTCTATTCATAACCCTGTTTTATTTTCATAGCCTGTTGTAATTTCAGCAGCCGTTCCAAACCCACCCGCTGATCGATGTATTCCAGGTGATTATTTACGCTGTAAACGTATTTTTCCAGGTAATCGTTCATGGCTTTACCGGTGGGGTCGGCGCCGGCCCCGGCTATTTCATTGATCCGCTCTATATCCGCGTTATAACGTCCGGCTACTTCGCCGGGGTGCGCGCCAAACGGCGCTTCCACCACGGCATCTACCAGGTAGTAGGGAATGGTGGTCCGGCCCGGATCCCGCCGAATGTATTCGTTATCGATGATCTCCTCGGTGGAGATGATCACTTTTTTTGAAGAAGCGGCCATCTCAACTGGAGAGACACTGGGGCCGTAGATACGGGCGTTGCCGTAAATATCGCACTGGTGCACGTGAATCAAAGACACGTTCGGGTTCAATGCCGGGACTAGCACTATTTCTTTATTATTCCACGGGTCTTTCGCCAGCTTGGCGGCGGAATGGTGAAAGGCATCTGTGCCGCCCAGAAAACGGATGGGGATGAATGGTATCCCCAATGAACCGGCTAACAAACGCATGGTGATGGCGGAATTGCTCCATTCGCTGACCTTAATACCTTCGTCAAAAGCCCGCTTCAGCGCGTTCCCCACCCCGATATAGCCGATATCGATGCGGTTGACACAACCCGCCGCCACCAGCAGATTGATGATCATGTAAGTAAATCTGCCGCCCACGCCCAGATTCTTTTTTTTCTGCCGGATAATTTCTCTGACCAAAGAACTGGGACCACGCATCAGCATCGTGCAATCGTAGCAGAGATAATCGCCATCCTGAACGTATTTGTTCACCGCTTCCTGTTCGGTCATCACCTTGGACGTCAGGGCATGTGAACGGTGTTCCCGCAGATAAGCCCGGTGGGCATCGGGGTCAGGTTTCTGGAAAAGCTCCCCGGTGCCGGAATCCAGAATCTCCATTGCTCTCCTCGTTTTTCTTTTAGAAGAGTTTAAATTCCTCTGTATCTCCCCCTACTACCGGGAGAGTATATTGATGCTCATATATTCTAGCCGGAGTACTCTATTTTTTCAGGATAATAACGGTGCAGACCTCACCGGCGCCGCTGTTTTCTGCAATACCGATCTTGGGATTTTTCACCTGGCGTTGACCGGCTTCACCGCGTAACTGCGTGGTCAATTCATGCAGCATGCGAATGCCGGTTGCCCCCAGCGGATGCCCGATGGCCTGTAAACCGCCATCGGTATTGACCGGAATGCGCCCGTTGATCTCCGTTTCACCCTTTAGTTCCAGTTCCCAACCCTTACCGCGTTCGACGAGCTCCAGCCCTTCAAGCTGGAAAATCCCGGCGTTGGTGGCGGCATCGTGCACCTGCACCACATCAACATCCTTCGGTCCCAGCCCGGCCATTTCATAGGCTTCACGGGCGGTCCGCATGGCAATCAGGTGTTCGCCATTCTTGTCGTTAAAATCGTTGGTTTTGATGCCCACACCGGCAATGGTGATCAGGCGTTTCATATCCATTTTGTATTTTTTCGCAATGTCTTTGGCACAGATTACCGCCGCCGAGGCGCCGTCACTGGTGGGGCAGCATTGGTAGAGCGTCAACGGGTCAGCGATCATCCTGGAATTGAGAACTTCTTCCATTGTGAAGACCTTCTGGAACTGGGCGTACGGGTTCATCGTGGCATTGCGGTGAGCTTTTACCGCCACGTGGGCGAAAGCCTCCACCGGACAGCCGTAATCGTACATATAACGCCGGGCGCGCATGGCATAAGATGCCATCATATGGTCGGTGCCCATCAAGCGCGAAGGGCTGGCGGCGCCGGTAATGGAAACCGGGCCGCGGGGCACTTTTTCCGCGCCAAACGTCAAGGCGATATCATAAACCCCGCTGGCCACCGCCCAGAAAGCCATTTCAAAGGCAGTGGAGCTTGAAGAACAGGCATTTTCCACGTTGAAAATGGGAATGCCCGTAAGCCCAAGACCCCGCAAAATGCCTTCGCCCATGGACATTCCGTTGTAATATACATGACCGAAATACCCAGCCTGAATCTGCGGGTAGGTGATACCGGCGTCTTTCAAGGCTTCCAGCACCGCCCTGCCCGCCATTTCTTCAACCGATTTTTCCGGGAACCGCCCGAAAGGGTGTAACCCTATCCCGGCCACCACGACTTCACGCATCGGTTTCGCCACCATCGTCAACTCCTTCGTTATCTCAACTGTTTATTTGTTATTTGACCGGCTGCCATTTGTAAACCATAATGTCATTGCCTTCGGTGTCCTTGCCGCCGATTCTCAAGACCATTCGCATCTTCATGCCGATTTTTATATCCTCTTTCGGCAGATCGATAACTTCCGCGAGCAGGGAAACACCTTCCGCTAAATCCACATCGCCGAGGGTGTATGGCACTGCTCCCTGCCAACCAGCCGGAGGCGTGTAAATGACCGTATAAGTGCGTAGCGTGCCTTCTTTGCTCAATTCCACCGGGGCTAAGTCAGTTGACGAGCATTTTAAACAAAAAATGGGAAAGCCTACATAAAACTCGCCGCAAGTGCGGCATTTTTTCCCTAAAAATACCCCGGTTTTCGCGTCTTCGGATAACTTCAGAAAACGCATCACGGGAATGGGTTTATTAGCTTTGGGAGTCGCCTCATTGATCGTCACAAATAGCCTCCTATGCACTGATAAATAACGGTTGACGGTTGTATTATACTCGTCTTGATTTCCAGATACAAAACCCATGGTAGCAAAATAAGTCAATACTCCGCAACGACTAACGAAAAAAGAGGGCGGTAAATAATCGCCGCCCTCCAGTGGATTATTGAAATAAACAGATTTATTAGAAATTGACTTGATCGTTGCCTTTTAATCCCAGCATTTTTCTGGCTTCATCCGGGGTGGCAGGGGCAATACTGAGCTGTTTCGCCATGTGAACAACCCGTTCTACCTGGTCGGCGCTGCTCCGGGCAAACCGTCCGTAACCAGCGTACAGGCTGTCTTCCATGCCCACTCTCACGTGCCCGCCAATAGCCAGGGCGACCGCCCCCAGCGGTAACTGGTCGCGGCCTAAGGCCGCCACCGACCAGGTGAATTCCGGCCCGATCTGCCGCCGTGTTTCTTCCAGGGCATAAATGAGCGTGGCTGCGGTTGCCGGCATACCGCTGCCCATGCCCATGACATATTGAATGTGAGGCGGCCGGGTGATGTAAGCGTGTTCGATTAGAGCTTTCACAGTGGCAATCTGCCCGATATCCCAGATTTCCAGTTCCGGTTTGGAATTGGCTTCCTTCTGTAATTCGGCGTACCGCCCGATGGCGACGAAGGGATTCATAAAAATCGCGCCCGCTTCTAAACCGGGAGCGGCGGCGGCTTTGGCTCTTTCCTGTTCCCATTTGGTTTTTGGTTCAACCTGCCGTTCTTCAATACGGGTGGGACGCAGCATCCCCCAGTTCAGAGTGCCGCAGTTCAATGTAGCCAATTCGGGTTTGAATTCCGGCACCACCGCCACACGCTGGTACAGATCGCCGGCGCCGCCGGTGGTCACGCAGATAACAACGTTGCAGCGTTTTTTGATGCCGGTAAGAATTTCACGGAAAATTTTCAGGTCCGGGGTGGGCATGCCATCTTCCGTGCGGGCGTGGATATGCACGGCGGCGGCCCCGGCTTCATAGGCTTTGACCGCATCATCAATAATCTGTTTTGGTGAAGCCGGCAAATATTGGGACATACTAGGGGTGTGCACCGCGCCGGTAATAGCCGCGGTAATTATTACTTTGCGTAGAACTTTTTCTTCTGATTGTGTGCTCATTCAGTGCCCTCCATTATTGTATACAATAATTCTAAAAGACACTATACAATCTTTGTGAAACGACGTCAATGAAAAGTTTTTACGGTAGAAGTCACATGTCTGATATCAGTCATCCAGCGGGGTTTCCCCGTTTTTGGTGTGGGATTTTTTCCGTGACTGAATGATAAGAATTGCAAGCAACCCGCCGACCACTATCATCGAGATCATGATCACAATCCAGGTGAAGGATTTATTGGTAGCGGTTGTGACGGATAATCCGGAAAGATTGAATGTAATATTCTCTCCGGCAGTGAACCCGGCGGATTGATAGTAGTTATATGCCGTCCCGCCCATATCCAGCGGTCCCGCGGCGGTGAATTTGTTACCGGTCAAACTGATGGCATCTCCCTGTACCAGAATATCCAGCGAACCAATGGCGTAATCTGTCAGCCGCGAATATTGGTAGCTGTTACCGGTCACAGGGATAGTGTACGTGTAAGCTACCTGGGTCTCACCCGGGGCAACCGGCAATGTATCTACAAAGCCACCGGTTACCGGCACGATGTAGCTCTGCACCAAGCCCGAGGAGGTGGTTAAATCTGTGGCGCCGGCAGGCAGGGTAAATTTCAAAACGGTATAATGGCCGCTACTGCCCGCAGGCGAAGACCCGATATAGGCACGATCCCCGGTATTGTTGAACACCAATATTTCTTTTACGGAAAGGTTGTTATTCTCCTCGCGAATTACTGTGTGTGCCAGGGAAATACTGATCGCCGCATCGCTGGTGGTCGTTTCATACACGTTAACCGTGACCGATTTGATTGTTTCCCCGTTTTCAAATTTCACAATACCGCTGGAATATTCTACCTCTTTAAAAGTCACCACGGCTTCATAGCTGTACCCCGTTACGTTGCTCAAACCGATAAAGGTGAACGCGCCATCAACCCCGGCGATCAGCGAA
>JAQTOJ010000087.1 GCA_028713395.1 Dehalococcoidales bacterium
TATCCAGGTCAATCAGGGCGTGCCGACCAAACAGACCGCTTCCCCGATGGCGAAAGTTGTAGCCCCGAACCGCGGCGGCAATGAATCCAAGCCGGATGCCAAGGTCGCCGGGAAAAAAGTCGGGCGGAACGATCCCTGCCCCTGCGGCAGCGGCAAGAAATACAAGAACTGCTGCGGCGGATAGTTTGACAATGTCATGCGGTGCGGATATATTGTAGTAGTCTACTACAATATTGAGGTTGAAGTCATGGATAAACAAAACCAGGAAAAATTGATCACAGTTAGAGAAGCCGCTACTCAAACCGGTAAAAACCCCGAAACTATCCGCCGCTGGATATGGTCGGGGAAACTGCCGGCGCAAAAGATCGGGAACCAGTTGTTTATCAGGGAAACATCTTTGAGTCCATACTATGCGGCACAAATTGATGACACGAACAACGGTAGCAACACGTCTCAGACACTGCAGGAAGACAAAGCTTTTGAAGAGTATCTGGCTTCCGTACGCTTGAAACCGGAAGAAGTAAACCGGATGGTGGAAGAATGGCGCCGGAAAGTCTATGGCACAACTAAAGAATCCGAACAAGCCGCGAAAAATAAATTTAAGGCTGAAATGAAAAAAGCCCGTATTTTTCGTGAAAAACTTAGAAAACGGGGTCTAGTCTTCGATACGGCAGAACTGATACGTGAAGTAAGAGAAGGACGCCCGTGAAAGTCGATGTTTGCTGTTTAGACGCCAGCGTGGCCGTACCGTGGCTATTGCCCAACCAGCAAGACGCGCGCGCAGATGCTTTACTGCTAAAATTGTTAGATTCCAAGACCGATCTTGTGGCAGCGCCATTTTTCAACGCCGAAGTCACATCGGCAATCCGGTTGAGGGTTTTTCTCAAACAAATTACCTTGGCTGAAGGCGAATCAGCCTTTCAGCGTTTTATGGCATTAGAGGTAAACCAATTCAACCATCCTTCACTGGATCAGGTGGCTTGGGAGTTGGCAAAAAAGTACAATACCATAAGGACCTATGATATGTATTACCTCGCCGTCGCTGAATTACTGGATTGTGCTTTATGGACGAACGACAAGAGACTGTATAATGTGCTGCAAGGCAGAAACCAGCGAGTCAGGTGTCTTGACGACATATAAAGGCAAAAAAACACGATGACTGATCTTGAAATAGTCGCGATGTTCCGGGAACTCGCCGCGCTGCTGGAGAAAAAGAAAGAAAATTGGTTCAAAATCCGGTCTTACCGGAAGGTGGCGGATGAAATCGAGCAGCGGCAGCCGGACTTGAAGAAGCTGGCAGAAACGCAGCGGCTCCGAGAAATCCCCGGCGTGGGGGAAGCCATTGAGAAGAAGATCATCGAAATGTTATCCACCGGTAAACTGCAACTGATAGAACGCTTGAAACAAGAAGCCGCGGAGAAAACCGATGAACAAACCGCGAAGTCATAATCCTGAGACACAGATCACCTCGATCGATAACGAAGCCATCCGTTATTTCCGGGCGGCGATCAAAGACGGCGTGCATTGGTACATTGCTTTGCTGGAAGCCATAAAAATGTGGCAATCGCCGGAAGAGACTTACGAGGGACGCTATTATCGTTACATCCTTGATGAAACTGCGTTGGATTGGCTGCTGCTGGCAGAACGCCTGTGTGATGCCGTTGGTGACTTGGCGCCGGAGGATGAGAAGCAGGCATTATTACTGGAAAATCGTCCGCCGCTTGACATAACTAAAGATGAATTCAGGCAAATCATCGGGGAAGTGCGGTATAACCAGTATTTGAATTATTTTTACGGCGTGAACATTGAGCGGGCATTGATACTGGCGGTGCAGGAAGAAGTGCGTAAAGAACGGCGTTTGGCGGGATTGGCCAAAGAAGAAGATACCACCGGGCAGGCATACATACGGGTGTACGGAGATACTGAGGAGAATTTGCTGGCCAAATTCCGGCGGCAAAATCACTACCGCCGCCTGAAATCGATCAGCCTGGATGAGCTCAAGGAATTTACCTACTGGCTTTTCCGGTTCAGGGTGAAACACAGCGAGAAACCCCGGGTGGCCAGCGATACGAAAAAAGCCCTGGATTGGGTGCAGCGCAACGGTCTGTCACAGAAACTGGTGTTCGGACAGTAAATCGGAAACTCTAAGCACTAATATCGAAACTCTAAACAAATCATAATAATACAATACTAAAAAATTTAGGAATTTGTATTTGTTTAGTGTTTAGGATTTAGATATTAGGATTTTCTTTCTATCCTATTTGTTGTTTCAACCTGGCTAATTTGTCTTTGCGTTCCGCCAGACGTTCCTTTTCCTTGTTGACGATTGCCGCCGGGGCTTTGCTGAGGAAAGTCTCGTCCTGCAAACGCGCTTCAAGGCGCACGATATCCGGCTCCAACTGCTCGATTTCTTTTTTAATGCGTTCCTGTTCGGCGGCCAGGTCAACCAAGGAAGCCATGGGGATCACAACATCCGCAGCTTTCAAAACCGCCACGACCGCTTTCTCGGTGACGGCCTCTTTAAGGCGGGTCTGGTGGAAATTGAGGGGTTTGACCTTGGCCAGAGTCTGCATGGCATCTGCGTAACGTTTGATATGCGGCGTTAACTCATCGGCATAAATATCGGCGGCTACCCAGTGGTTGACCTCTACCTTGTTCTCGGAACGGGCGTTGCGGATAGCGCGGACGATATCGATAATCGCCTCGATGGTATTGACCGCTTCAGCATCGGTGCCGGCCGCGGTGGCTTTCGGATATTCCGCCACCATAATCGATTGGCGCTTGCTCCATTCCTCAGGCGCATGCTGTTTGAGGTTCTGCCACAATTCCTCGGTGATGAAGGGCATAAAGGGATGCAATAATCGCAAAGACGATTCTAAAACATGCACCAGCACCGGCAGCGGGGAGCTTTCTTTGGATTCCGGGCGCAGCCGCACCTTCGCCAGTTCGATGTACCAATCGCAATAATCGCCCCAAAGGAAATCGTAAATCCGGCTCAAAGCCTCGCCGAATTGGAAGTTTTCCAGCATAACGTTGACTTCAGTGACAGTATCGTTGAGGCGGCTGAGAATCCAGCGGTCTTCGATCGTCAGGGATTTGGGGTGTATTGTCAGGTCGGGGTTTTCTGCCGGAATGCTTTTGATCACGAAGCGGGTAGCGTTCCAGAGCTTGTTGGCAAAGTTACGCCCGGCTTCCAGTTTCACCGGGGACATTTTGCTATCGTTACCGGCGCCGGTACCCTGCACCACGGCGAACCGCAAGGCATCCGCCCCGATCTGTTCGATGACTTTGAGCGGGTCGGTGACATTGCCCTTGGTCTTGCTCATCTTATCGCCTTTTTCATCGCGGATGAGCCCGTGCAGATAAACGTACTTGAAGGGTATTTCGCCCATGTTTTCAATGCTCATCATAATCATGCGGGCAACCCAGAAAAAGAGGATGTCGTAGGCCGTTTCCATGACGGTGGTGGGATAGAAGTATTTCAGATCCTCCGTCTGTTTCGGCCAGCCTAAGGTGGAATGCGGCCATAAACCGGAGGAGAACCATGTATCCAGCACATCCGTATCCTGGACCAGTTTCAAGGACTTGCACTTAGGGCAGGCTTTCGGTTCATCGATGGCAACGATGATCTCGCCGCAATCCTGGCAGTACCAGGCCGGAATGCGGTGTCCCCACCACAACTGACGTGAAATACACCAATCGCGGATGTTTTCCATCCAGTTCAGGTAGACTTTATTAAAGCGTTCCGGGATGATTTCAATTTTACCATCGGCGACGGCGGCAATGGCCGGTTTCGCGAGCGGTCCCATGGACATAAACCACTGCAGGCTGGCCATGGGCTCGATGAGAGTGCCGCAGCGCTCGCAGTGCCCGACGGCGTGGCTGTAATTCTCGATCTTGATCATCAGACCCAGCCGTTCCAGCTCCTCGACCACCCATTTACGGCAGGCAAATCTATCCATCCCCTGGCACGGTCCGGCGTTTTCGTTCATGGTGGCGTCTTTGTTGAGAATGTTGATGCGCGGTAAATTCTGGCGCTGGGCGATATCGAAGTCGACCGGGTCGTGTGAGGGGGTGACCTTGACCGCGCCGGTGCCGAATTCTTTTTCCACGATGGCATCCGCCACGATGGGAATGCGGCGGTTCATAATGGGCAGCAGGATATATTTCCCGACCAAGCCTGTATAACGTTCATCCTCAGGATTCACGGCCACGGCGGTATCACCGAGCATGGTTTCCGGGCGGGTGGTGGCGACGATGACAAAACCGGAGCCGTCCGCCAGCGGGTACTTGATATGCCAGAGGTGACCGTTGGTGTCTTTATGTTCCACTTCCAGGTCGGAGAGCACGGTAGCGCAGCGCGGGCACCAGTTGGTGATGCGCTCACCGCGGTAAATCAACCCTTTATTGTAGAGATTGTAAAACGTGGTACGGACGGCCAGCGAAGGGCCGGGGTCGAGGGTGAAGGTTTCCCTGGACCAGTCACAGGAAGCGCCGAGACGGCGGTGCTGAAGCCCGATTTTAGTGCGGCATTCGTTGGTCCACTGCCACATTCTCTCCAGGAATTTTTCACGTCCCAGTTTATAACGGCTGGTGCCTTCTTTAACCAGCAAACGTTCTACCACCACTTGAGCGGCGATGCTAGCGTGGTCGACACCGGGCAGCCAGAGGGTGGGGTCGCCTTTCATGCGGTGCCAGCGGGTCATGATATCTTCCAGAGAGGCGACGAGGGCGTGACCCATGTGCAGATCGCCGGTGACATTGGGCGGCGGCATGATGATGGTGAAGGGTTTCTTCTTCTTATCGATGACCGGCTTGAAGTAATCTTTTTCCAGCCAGTAGTGATACCATTTATCCTCGACGTTTTTCGGGTCGTAGGCTTTGGGCATTTCGGATTCGATTAATGGTTTTGTATCGGTCATATTTACCTCTCAATTAGCTCTCAGCTAACAGCTTTCAGCGTTCAGACTGACCGCTGACGGCTGACAGCTCCGAATAACAAACAGGGCCGTCCCAGTGGGACGGCCCTGTTTGACTAAATAGGCGAGCCCACTTACCGGCTTGATTTCGTAACGACGACTAGATGCAGCATATGTAGCTCTCTTTAACGCTTAAGATAACATAATCTGAGGGTAAAAGTCAATGAAAACAAGCTGCTGGCTTGCCGATGATGACCATAGGCAAGATGCCTGTGCCACCACTTAACTAATAATCACAAAACTGAAAGCTAAGTACTGACCGCTGACAGCTACTTTAACAGCTTCACCACTCTATCCAGAATCTGGTCCGCGACCTCACGCTTGGTCATTAACGGTAAGGCTTCCGGCTTGCCGTCTTTAGAGATGATGGTGACCTCGTTGGTATCCGTGCCGAAGCCGCTGCCTTCTTTGGTGACGTCATTTGCCACAATCAAATCCAGGTTTGTCTTATAGAGTTTTTCGCGGGCATTATCCACCAGGTTCTGCGTTTCGGCCTTGAAGCCGACCTTGATGAATTTCCCGTCTTTTATCTCAGACAAAATATCCGGGGCTTTGACCAGTTCCAGCGCCAGGCCGGCGTCACTTTTCTTGATTTTCTGCGCGGCGGTATTTTTTGGAATAAAATCGGCGCCGGCAGCGGACATCACGAGCACATCGGCTTTTTGGGTGGCTTTAACCACCTCGTCGCGGAGCTGCACAACACTCTTGATCTTGACGATGTTCACGCCCACGGGGTCGGGTAAAGCAGTGGGGGCAGTAATCAATGTTACCTGCGCGCCTCTATCGCGGGCGGCTTCCGCCACGGCGTAACCCATTTTGCCGGAGCTGCGGTTGCTGATGAAACGCACAGGGTCGATGGCTTCCTGGGTGCCCCCGGCGGTGACTACGATCTTTTTCCCTTTAAAGTCTCCATTTTGACCGAGGGTCATCTCGATCGTGCCCATCATAATAGCGGTATCCGGCAGGCGTCCGTAACCGAGCGCGCCGGAGGCCAGTCTACCGTGAGCGGCAGGGATGATGGTGAAGCCGCGTTTTTTCAGCGTTTCTAAATTTTCTACCGTGGCGGGATTGGTATACATATTATGATGCATCGCAGGGCATACGATAACCGGCGCCCGCGTCGCCAGCACGACGCTGGTCAACATGTCGTCTGCAATGCCGGTGGCAAATTTGGCGATGATGTTGGCGGTGGCTGGCGCGATTACCATCAGATCGGCGGCGTCTGCTAGTTTGATGTGGGCGATGTCATGAGAAGCACGCGGCCCGAACATTTCCGTCACGACGGTATTTCCGGTTAAAGCTTCAAATGTAGTTGGCGTTACAAATTCGGTAGCGGATTTGGTCATAACTACATGAACATCCGCACCGGACTGGGTGAGTTTGCTGGCCAGATCAGCCACTTTATAGACGGCAATTCCGCCGGTTACTCCGAGGACGATGATTTTCTTTTTTAACATTTGGGGTGCCTCCTGTGAATTCGACGGGACGGGTTTCAAACCCGCCCTTACGGTGGCATATCATGGATCCCAGCCTTCGCTGGGATGACACTACGGTGTCATTTATTCATCTGGTAAATCATGCGCAAACCGACGAGCGTGATATCCGGGTTAACGACGTTAAAAATGTCTGTTTCTTTGGCAAAGATGGCGCCAAAGCCGCCGGTGGCCACGATGGTGGCTTTTTGTCCGAGTTCCGCTTCCATACGCCTCACAATACCCTCGACCAGCCCGGCGTAACCGAACATGATGCCGGATTGCATGGCGGCGATGGTATTCGTGCCGATGGCTTTCTGGGGATGGACGAACTGGATGCGCGGCAACGCCGCGGTACGGGAGAACAGGGCTTCGGCGGCGGTCATCGGGCCGGGAGCGACGACACCGCCGATAAAATCGCCTTCTTTGGAGATAGTATCGAACGTGGTAGCCGTGCCCAGGTCGACGACGATAGTCGGCCCGCCGTAGAGTTTATAACCGGCAACGGTGTTGACGATGCGGTCGGCGCCCACTTCACGCGGGTTATCCATGCGGATCTTGACGCCGGTTTTGACCCCGGCGCCCACGACCAACGGTTTGATATTGAAATAATCTTCCAATAACTCAACGAAAATGGGGATCAACGGCGGGACGGTGCTGCAGAGGGCGACTTCGGTGACGTCAGTGATTTCAATTTTTTTGAATTTCAGCAGAGTCATGATGGTCGCTGCATACTCGTCGGGCATTTTATGAATGTCGGTTTCGAGCCGCCAGGTAGAACGGATAGAATCGCCTTCAAAGGCGCCGATAGTAACGTTGGTGTTACCGATATCGATAGCTAAGAACATCGTTCCCTCCTTAAGGTAGAGACTATTTCTTTGCCGGCAATATTAATTTATAAAATTAATCGCCTATTCCCAGTGTATCAAGCGAAATGATTATGGTCAACTGGTGAGATTACCTAACGATTTATAGAATTATCTCCAGCCCTTCATAACCCAGCATGATGGTGGTGTTGAGTTCGGCGGAAATTTCCCGCAAACCGAGCGCCCGTTCCATTTCTTCCTCACGGTTGGGGAACATGTGGGTGGTTACGACCTTGGGCAGATAACCCTTCATTTTATGAAACGAACGCAATTCCGCTTTGAGCAAGGCGGGAGAGAGATGGTGCATTTCC
>JAQTOJ010000088.1 GCA_028713395.1 Dehalococcoidales bacterium
ATGTCAGAGCAAATGCGTGGTTGATAAAAGACTACTTGCGTTTAGGATTTGACTATTACAACTCTAAATATGGCGCGGCACCATATAATGGACCATCTCTTGGAAGAATTTGTGGTGCCTGGGATCCTGACACTGAGCCTTATTTATACCAATACGCAGGGAGTCCATCTTACTATTACCAAAATAACATTTACTTTAAACCGACTTTTGTTTCGGGTGCTTTAAATTGGATTGAATATGCGGTTTGCCATGAACTGGGGCATCAAATAGATGATAAGTCTGGCGATTCACCTTTTCAGCAACCGGGTGAAATTGAATGGTCACAAGGTTGGGCTGACTTTTTCTCTATCAGTGCTATTACGGCACTAACGAACGATACCCCTTATATAGGCCTCGAGTATCTGCCTCCAAGTGGCGTTGATGGCGCGCTTTGGGACATTAATGACAATAATGTTGACGGCACAGATAATTTTTGCGATGGCGGTTTATTATGGAACGCGGCCAAGCAAGCTAACACGTTCCCCCAATTCTATGAATATTATATAAACTCACTCGATACCCCGGCAAAAAAAGAAGCTGCCAGATTGGCTGTAGCCCAAAATGTGCCATTGTGTCTGATTACTCTCCCGTTTTCTAACATTACAACTTCTTCTGTGACTCTAAATGGTAAAATCCTGACTATTGATACGGCTGCGACAACCAACGTTTCGTTTGAATGGGCTAACCATACCTTCCCATATCCTTCAGGTTACACTCCCACATATAGTAATAGTGGAACATTGGCACCAAACGCTGCCCATGAATTTTCCTTTGACTTAACAGGTTTGTCTCCAAACACCCAATTCTGTTATCGCGCGACAAATGGAACGAATCTGGTTGGTGATTTTGTAAATATTTTGACAGAATCCTTACCATATTTTGCTCTCACAGTAAATAGCACTACGGGAGGAACTGTCAGTGCTCCCGCTGTGACTTTTTCCACCCATTTATCTGGGAGTGTGGTTACAATTACCGCAGTTCCAATTGAAGGTTTTAGCTTTGTTAACTGGAGTGGTGATACAAGCTCAATTGCCAATGTAAACTCCGCTTCTACTACCATCATCATGAATTCTAACAAAACTATCACCGCCAACTTCACCACTACAATTCAACCTCATCCCACTTTGGTTTCGCCCAATGGCGGGGAAAACTGGTATGTGGGAAGTACGTATAACATTGGCTATTACAATCCAACCTCAGAACAACTCACCACCGAGTTATCGCGTAACGGCGGTGGCAACTGGGAGACTCTAACATTAGGGCCAAATAATGCCTGGACTGTCACCGGGCCGGACACGACCCAGGCACTAATTAGAGTCTCCTATAATTTATCTTCATACCCGTATTTTTATGATGTTTCCGATAGCTGCTTTACAATTTCTTCATATGGAACAGCGCCGCCAACCGTGACCACCGGCTCTGCCAGTTGCAGCACAATTAACACGGCGGCTGTAAATGGTTCGCTAACCGGATTAGGTACCGCATCTTCCGTTAATGTGTTTTTTGAATACGGGATTCGTGCGGGCATTGTGCCTGATCCATCTTGGAATTACACCGCAACTGTAAATGCAGTTCCGGCGATAATGACTGGCGCCGGCGCCTTCTCAGCGAACCTTACCCCTCTACAACCAAACACCACGTATATCTACCGGGTAAAAGCTGTAGGTGATGGCAAAATCGCTTATGGCGGAGGCATGACTTTTACCACGCCGCCATTTTTCATGCCAACCGTCGCCACCGTCGGTTTAACCGCACAATCAAGCACGGCCGTTTTTAGCGGTAATCTCACTTCTACAGGCACGTCTTTACCCATCACCGTTTCATTTCTTTACGGTGTTTGGGGGGGGCCCTTCGGTCCTCCTTCATCCGAATGCCTCACCGGGGAAACCCCCTCAATTCAAGTTAACTCCACCGGTGCCTTTACCATTCCGGTGAGTAATTTACCGCTTAATCCTTACGTTTATTGTGCCAAAGCCACTGCCAACGGTTGTACTACGTATGGCGATATTTATATGACCGCTTTTGCCCCGGTCTGTACCGTTACCGCCAACGCTGGCAACGGCGGAACTATCTCCCCCTCGGGAACAGTGCAAATGAGCGCAATAAATAATACTAACTTCCTCATCACACCCAACTCCGGCTACAACATTGCCAGTGTGGTGGTTGACGGGGCGTCGATTGGCCCGGTGAGTTTTTATACATTCACCGATTTTTCGGTAAATCATACCATTGTAGCCTCGTTTTATGCCGGACCACCGCCTTCGGTAACAACTAACGTCCCAACCAATACAACTCTCTTCAGTGCGACGCTAAACGGTACAATTAATTCCTTCGGTCCCGTGTCATCGGCAAACGTTGCTTTCGATTGGGGTCCGACTACCAGTTTCGGATACTCAACTGCGCAGCAATTACGCTCCACTACCGGCGTTTATAGCGCCAATATCAGCGGTTTGACCCCCTCAACCATATATTATTACCGGGCGGTGATGTACATTAACGGCGGGGCAGTGTACGGCGCGACCCAAACCATTGTTTCTCAAGCCTATGACCCCCCGATGGTTACTACCAATGCTAATCCCATTTATAATCCCAGTGGAGGAGCCACACTGGCTGGCAACCTGTATTATATGGGAAATGTGACCCCTGTACAGGTAGGTTTTGTTTACGGTCCATGGCAAGGGCCATTCCAGCCCATTGAATCCGGTCTAATGTACACCACCAGCTTACAATCGATGAGTTCGACCGGGAATTTCTCGGCATACATCGGTTCTCAGCCTTGGCCGTGTGTATATGCCGCAATCGGAATTAGTAATGGTCATCAAACGTTGGGTGCCGTGCAAATGACCTGGGGACCCCCTCCTCCGATGCCTATCATTGCCAGCGCCGGTACCGGCGGAAGCATTTCTCCATCAGGTTCTGTGCTAGTTCCTCAAGGCACTAACCAGGCTTTCACCATCACGCCATCCGCCGGTTATGCAATCGCCAATGTTTTGGTGGACGGGACTTCCGTGGGCGCAGTAAGCAGTTACACCTTTGTCAATGTCGTATCCGTTCATACCATATCAGCGTCTTTTACCCCTGTATATACGATTACTGCCAGCGCCGGGGCTGGCGGTTCGATCTCACCGACCGGTTCTACCCAGGTATCCTCGGGGGGTAGCCGCACTTATACTATTACCCCCAATGCTAACTACCTGATTTCCAGCGTTGTCGTTGATGGCGTGTCTCAGGGCGCGATTGGCAGTTATACTTTCTCCAATGTCGCCGCCAATCATGTTATCAGTGCCAGCTTCATATACAACGCGCAAGTCACAATAACGATCAGTGATTCTATAGGCATGAACTATTTTTACTATGTGATTAATGCCACTACAGGCGCCCCCATAGGATATGGACCCGGTACTTACACTGTCCAGGCTGGAACGCTCATTACGTTAAACGCCTTATATCCACCCCCATCCGTAGCCTGTGATTACTGGGATACCAGTATGGGAACCATGTGGGGCCCAGTTTGTACCTTTACGATCAACCAGAACATGTGGGCATGCGCCCACTTCTATTACACCGGCTGGTCGCCTTTTTAATTGTCAGCTATAAAAACACCTACAAAAGAAGAAGGGGCTTGTTTTCACAAGCCCCTTCTTTACTTACTCTGGATTCCAGCCCCGACTACATACGGAATGTGCCACTTTCGCTGGAAATGACGTTGCTGTTTATAGTTTGACCAGTTTGGCCGTCTGGATATTGGGTATCGCTTTGATTTTCTTGATGACGGCTTCCGGCAGGGGTTCGTCCAGCGCCAGGATCATCAACGCCTCGCCGCGCGGTTTTAAGCGTCCCACGTGCATGGAGTTGATATTGATGTTGGCGGCGCCGGTGACATCGCCTACCGAACCGATAATACCCGGCCTGTCCAGGTGATCGCAGAAGAGGAAATACCCGCCGGTGGGCACCAGGTCGATCCAGTAATCGTTGACGCGCACCATGTGGGGTTCCCCGCGCAGGACGGCGGCGGAGACGGTCAAAGTCCCGGCCGTGGTCGTGGCGATCAGGGTCACAAGGCTGGTGTAGTTTTCGCAAACCGCGTTCTTTTCTTCCACCACGGCGATACCGCGTTTGCTGGCCACCAGATTGGCGTTGACCATATTGACGCGTTCTTCGCTGATCGTATCCAGCATCCCGCCGAGCACGGAGGTCTTGAGGATGGTGGTATCGTAGTTGGCGATTTCACCTTCGTAGCGGATGCGCAGATTTTTCACCTGCCCCTCGGTCAACTGGCTGAGCAGTTTCCCGGCATCGGCGGCGGTCTTGATAAAGGGACCGACGACGGCAAAGGTTTCCGCATTGACGAAGGCGATGTTGACGGCGTATTTCGCCGGTCTGCCTGCCAGCACATCCACGATCTGCTCGGCGACATCGCGGGCGGCGGTGACCTGGGCTTCTTCGGTGGACGCGCCCAGATGCGGGGTGACGATAATGTTATCTACTTTGAAAAGCGGACTATCGGTCATCGGTTCTTTGGTGAAGACATCGATGGCGGCGCCGGCAATTTTCTTTTCAGCCACCATCTTTGCCAATAGAGCCTCATCAATGATGCCGCCGCGGGCGCAGTTGATAATGCGCGCCGTCGGTTTCATCATGGCGAATTCTTTTTCCCCGATCAAACCTTTGGTCTGGGCGTTGAGCGGAACATGCACGGTGATAAAATCCGCTTCCTTGTAAATCTGTTCCAGTGTGGCCACTTTGATCTGAAGCTGAGCGGCGCGGTCCGCGTTCACGAAGGGATCATAACCCAACACTTTCATTTCCATACCGCGGGCGCGGCGGGCGACCTCGGAACCGATGTTCCCCAGGCCGATGACGCCCAGCATCTTGCCCCGGACTTCGATGCCCATGAACTTGCTGCGTTCCCATTTACCGCTCTTGAGCGAGGTATTGGCCAGCGGAATCTGGCGGGCGAGCGCCATCATCAGGGCAATGGTGTGTTCGGCGGCGGAAATGGTGTTTCCGGTGGGCGCGTTCACTACCACGATACCCTTCTGCGTGGCCGCTTCGACGTTGATGTTATCGATACCGACACCGGCGCGGCCGATGATCATCATCTTTTTGGCGGCGGCGATGATTTTGTCGGTCACCTGTGTCTGGCTGCGGACCATCAGGGCTTCATAATCCCCGATGATATCTATCAACTCCTGCTCTTTGAGTCCGGTTTTCACGTCTACCTGGGCAACGTCCCGCAGGCAGGCGATCCCTTCTTCCGAGCAGGGGTCGGCGATCAAAACTTTCATAACCATATTTTTATCCTACTAAAACATTACTTACCGCTATTTATTTAGCGGCGAAGCCGTGGTCTTTCAAACCGCTCTTCAAAGCAACTAAAGCGTTTTCAATGTCTTTCTCGTTGCACATTCCCAGGTGACCGATACGGAAAATCTTGCCTTCGAGCGCGCCCTGACCGCCGGAGAGCACCACCTTGGATTTCTCGCGGAGGGTCTTGCGCAGCTTGTCGGGGTCGATGCCGGCGGGCGGCCAGACCGCGGTGACGGTATTGGAAGCATATTTTTCATCCGCTGCCAGTAACTTCAAGCCCATATCTTTCACACCTTTGCGGGTCATGGCGCCCAATTTGGCATGGCGGGCAAAGATATTCTGCAGACCTTCGGCTTCCATCATTTTCAGGGAAGTGTTCATGGCGTAGAAAACGGAAACTGCCGGGGTCCAGGGGGTCTGCCCTTTTTCCAGGTATTTCTTGGCTTTGGCGAAATCCCAGTAGAATTTCGGCATCTTGGAAGCGGCGTGGGCTTTCCAGGCTTTCTCACTCACGGCCGCGAAAGCTAACCCGGGAGGCACCATCCAGCCTTTCTGTGAGCCGGAAAGCGCCACATCAATGCCCCATTTATCGGTCTGGACATCAATGGAGCCCATGCTGCTGATACAATCGACGATCAACAGTTTATCGTAGCTCTTGACCACTTTGGCAAGCTGTTCCAGCGGATTGGTGACACCGGTGGAGGTCTCGTTGTGGGTCAACAGAACGGCTTTGATCTTCGGGTCGCTGTCAAGGGCTTTCTTGACGGCATCCACATCATCGGCTTTGCCCTGTTCGAATTTCAAAGTAGTGACATCGGCGCCAAAGGTGGTGGCAATAGTGGCGAAGCGGTCGCCGAACACGCCGTTGGATACTGATAGAACTTTATCTCCGGCAGAAAGCATATTTACAATAGCGGCTTCCATGCCGCCCGTACCGGAGCCGGTCAAAATAAACAGATCATTCTTGGTCTGGAAGAAATTCTTCAGGCTGGCGGTCACATTGTTCGTGATTTCCGCGAATTCGGAACCACGATGGTTGACCATTTGTTTGGTCATTGCCTGCAATACAGGCTCGGGACAAGGGGTAGGTCCGGGGATTCGTAGGTTTTCCATGCGTCTCCTTTACTCCAATCTTTATTTATCCACAACCACTTTGATAAAGCGGTGTTTGCCCACTTTTACAATATTACCATCTTGCAGGGGGGCGGCGGCATTACTAACTTTGCTGCCGTTTATGCTTAACGCTCCCCTTCAATATATTCCCCTCTCCCCTTTAGTAAGAGACTGTCCCCGACCTGATCGGGGAGAAATACAGAGGGAATTATCGGCTCCCTTATAAATTCAGTTATGTATTCAAGCACTCCATCTATATTCTTCAACACATCCAAATCATTGAATCTGACGATTCTAAACCCCAAAGCAACTAGTTCATTATCCCTTTTGTTATCCGCCTTTTGTCCTTCAGCAGAATAATGCTGACTACCGTCAACTTCAATCACCAATTTGGTTTTCAAACAACAAAAATCTACTATATATTGCCCTATAATGCGTTGCCTGTAAAACTGATTTCCATCAATTTGCTTCGATTTTAGTCTCGACCACAGTTTTATCTCAGCATCGGTCATTTTGTTCCTAAGGTTTCTGGATATTTGTTTCAATTTTTTATTATAAGGTATCATCACCACACACTTTAGTTAAGATACACTACGGTTATCAAAGCCCCCTGTATCCCCCTTTTCTAAAGGGGGAAGTATTTGCAGGTATTTTTCATTTCCCATTAAGAAGGTCTCTCCCTTAGGAAGCGCCTATCCTTTTTACGTCTTCTCCCCTTAGTAAGGGGAGATACAGAGGGAATTGTCCAAAACCCTGTTATTTTTCTCTTTTCCACTTTCGACTCCCCCTCAAGCACAAGTCACACCGGGGAGAAGAGACTTAATATTTTATCCGTTATCCTTTACAATTTTTATCTTTATTTTTACGAAGCGGTGCTTGCCTACTTTGATAATACTGCCGTCTTTAACTGTCACTGCCATATTATCTATTTTCGCTCCGTCTACCTCAATTGCGCCTTGTTTGAACAGGCGAGAAGCTTCACTGCGACTGCTTACCCAATTCATCTTTAGCATGATTATTGAAATATCGATGCCAAAATGGTCAAGTCCTGGCGGGAATTCCAACACATATTCGGGAATATCGTCCGGCATCTCCCGTTTCTGGAA
>JAQTOJ010000089.1 GCA_028713395.1 Dehalococcoidales bacterium
CGCAACGCCAATCCATGCACGATATCTTTGCCGGCATTCCTGAAGATGAAAGAAAAAATCTCTGGGATTCTTTACAGAAGATCCGCGACCGGGCTCTAAAGCTGGCGGGCATCGGGTATGAGATGCCTTTCCCGCCAAAGTATACCGACCTGGAAGATTAACCCTATTTTTTCTGGCAACTCGGGCAGTAATAGGTGCCGCGTCCGCGGACCACGATTCTTTCCACTTTGCCGCCACAAACACCGCAGCTTTTTTGTTGCGCGTGGGCGACCTTGAAAAACAGGTGCGCCGTGCCCGAAGACCCATCCGGCCGCATATAATTCACGATGCTGGCGCCCTTGCTCGCCAGCCCGGCGCGCAGCACGTGAATGATGGCCCCGTGTAACCGTTTCACCTCAGGTTGGCTCAATTTTTCCGCGATTTTCTCAGGGTGAATCCTGGCCTCATAAAGGGCTTCATCGGCGTACATATTGCCTACCCCGGCCAGGAATTTCTGATCGAGCAAAACCGCTTTGATGGGGGCTTTGCGTCCTTTGAGACGGGCGGCAAAAACTGCCACCGTAAAATCTTTCTCCAGCGGCTCGGGTCCGAGTTTATCGGTGATTTCCGCGGGGTCTTTAATCAGTTTCATGACACCGAATTTGCGTGGGTCGCGGAAATAAATATTTTTCCCGTTATCCAGGTGCAGGATGACGCGGGTGTGTTTTGGGGCTTCACCTTCGCCGATAATCAAAGCGCCGGTCATTTTCAGGTGGATCACCAGGAATTCCCCGCCGGTAAGAGTCGATACCAGATATTTGCCGTAGCGGTTGATTGCCTTGATTTTCTTGCCGGTAATGCGTTTCACAAACTCTTCCGGGGAGGGGCTGCGCACTTCGCCTGCCCACAGCAGCGTGACACCGGTAATCGTCCGCCCGATAATGTGCGGCTCGATTTCGTTTTTCACCGTTTCGACTTCAGGTAGTTCGGGCATGTTATTTCTCCATTTCTCCCCAGTTAACCCCGATCTTGGTATCTACTTTCAGGGGAATGCTCAACTGTATTGCGTTTACCATCATTTCCGGCACAAAGGTTTTTATAGTTTCCAGTTCGTCTTCCGGCACTTCAAAAACCAGTTCATCATGCACCTGGAGCAGCATTTTGGTTTTGAGCTTGCGGGTCAGCATCTCCCGGTAAATGTTGATCATGGCTTTCTTGATGATATCGGCGGAAGTGCCCTGCACCGGCATGTTGATCGCCATACGTTCGGCGGATTCCCTTATCTGCCGGTTGGATGCCCGGATTTCCGGTATCATCCGCTTGCGCCCCAGAATGGTTTGCACGTAGCCGCTGTGGCGCGCCTGTTCTTTGGTTAGTTCCATATACCATTTCACGCCCGAATATTTTTCAAAGTAAGCCTTGATGAATTTCCCGGCTTCTTCGCGCGAAAGCTCGGTGGCTTGCTGCAACCCGAACTCGCTCATGCCGTAAATCACGCCGAAGTTGATGGTCTTGGCAAACCGGCGCATTTGTGGTGTAACCTGTTCCGGCGGCACACCGTAAATCTGTGAGGCGGTGGCTGTGTGAATGTCTTCGTCGTTATTGAAAGCGCTTAAAAGTGCATCGTCCTGCGAAAGGTGCGCCAACGCGCGTAAATCGATCTGTGAATAATCGGCGGCAAAAAAGTACGAACCGGCAGGCGCTACGAATGCCGTGCGAATCAAACGTCCTTGTTCGTCCTTGATGGGGATATTTTGCAGGTTGGGGTCGGAGGAAGATAACCGGCCTGTAATGGCGCGGGTCTGGCTGTAACAGGTGTGTATGCGTCCGGTGCGGGGGTTGATCAATTCGGGCAGCGCGTCCACGTAGGTCGATTTGAGTTTGGCCAATCCGCGGTAGTTTAGAATATCCTGGATGATGGGATGGTCGCCCTTCAGGTCTTCCAGCACGCCTGCGGCGGTGGAATAGCTACCGGCTTTCTTTTTGGGTGGCTGTAATTGCAATTTATCGAAGAGAATTCCACTCAATTGCTGGGTGGAGTTGATATTGAAGACTTCCCCGGCGTGACGGCAAATTTCCGCTTCAAGGACTTTGATTTTTTCCCCGAAAGTCGCCGACATCCTATCGAGGATGGTCCTGTTCACCAAGATACCGGCGCGTTCCATGTGCACCAGCACCGGTACCAGCGGCATTTCCGTTTCATCGAACAATTGCCAGAGATTTTGCACCTGCAGTTCTTTTTGAAAGACCTCGTAGAGCCGGCCGGTCATATCGGCATCGGCGGCCGCATAATCCGCGGCGGTCTCTATATCCACCTGCGACATCGGTATCTGTTTCGCCCCTGTGCCGATAAGGTCGGTGATCTGTTTCATTTCGATGTTCAGTCGGCTCATCGCCAGCGCTTTCAATCCCAGAGCCGCCTCATTGAGCAGAAAACCCGCAATCATTGTATCGAATGTGAAATTATGCACCTCGATGCCTACGGTAGACAGGGCTTCGATATCGAATTTCCCGTTGTGCGCAATTTTGGGTTGGTTCCCGGCGAAGACCGGTTTCAATTTCTCGACAACTGTTTCCAGCGGTAACTGAGGAGTGGTGGATAAACCAATGTGCCCGAGGGGGATGTAGTAAGCCTCTCCCGGCAGGGAAGACAGCGAAATACCCACCAAATCTGATTGCAAGGGATTCAGGCTCGAGGTTTCCGTATCGAAGGTGAACCAGGTTGCAGCTTGCAGCCTGTGCACCAATTCGTTCAACGATTCTATGGTGTTGATGATTTTGTAGGTGTGGGGTGGCGCAGATACCGTCTCGACGGGTAGGCTCGGTTGTAAAGCCGCCGGTTCGCCCTGCGGCATTTTATTCACCAGGCTGGTGAACTCCAGTTCGCGGAAAAGGTCTATCGCCTTCTGCCGATCGAAATGGCTTGTTTCAGCTTCGGACAAATTGAGCTTCACCGGCACATCGGTCACGATGGTGGATAACACTTTACAGCGGCGGGCTTCGCTTTCGTTCGTCCGCAATAGCGCCTGTAATTTCTCCGGTTTCACCTCATCGAGGCGCCGGTAGATTTCATCGAGGCTGCCGAATTGTTGTATCAACTTGACGGCGGTTTTTTCGCCGATACCGCGCACGCCCGGGATATTATCCGAGGCGTCGCCTTTAAGGGCTTTGTAATCGGAAATATGCTCGGGTTTGATACCGTATTTATTCACCACGGCAGCATCGTCGTAAAGGTCGGCATCACTGAAATTCCCGCGGGGACGAGGGTAAAAAACTTTCACCCGGTCGTTCACGAGCTGCATGGCGTCGGCATCGCCGGTGACGATGATGGTATCCATGTTCTGCCCGGTAGCCTGGCGGCTGAGCGTGCCCAGCAGGTCGTCGGCTTCAAAGCCTTCCATTTCATAAACAGGGATTTTGAAAACATCCACCATCTGGCGCACGCGTCCGAACTGCCCCGCCAGTTCTGAAGGAGTTTCGGGACGGGTGGCTTTATATTGTTCGTCCAGTTTATGGCGGAAGGTCGGGGCTTTTTTATCGAAAGCGATGGCATAATGCGTCGGTTGCAGGTCGTTGATGACCTTCATCAGGATAGAGGCGAAGCCGTAGACCGCGCCCACCATTTCCCCGGTTTTACGGACAGTGAATGGCGGAATGGCATGAAAAGCGCGGTGTATGATGGCGTTCCCGTCGAAAACGACAAATACAGGTTTTTTCACGCCTTTATTATAGCAGAGGAAATAGAGGGGAACGAAATTGAACATGAACATTGTCATGCTTCTTCAATTTCATCCCGGCAAAGGCAGGGAGCCGGCAAACGTGGATTCCCACACAGAGGGAATATCGATTGAGAGTTTTGACTCTTATCCCCCACAAATGATACCCTAAAGACATTATTCGCAATTACTCGGAAGGGAGTGTGAAAAAATGGAATTCCAAACGATTAAATTTGAGAAAAAAGAAGGCATTGCCACTATTACTCTCAGTCGCCCGGAAAAAAGAAATCCCCTGAGTCCGCAGGTTTTTCAGGAACTGAATGTGTGTCTGGATGATGCCGATGCCGATAAATCCATTGCCGCGGTGATCATCACCGGCGGGGATAAGGTCTTCTGTGCGGGAATGGATATTGCCGAGATGCAGACCTTTAAAAAAGAAGACACTTTCACTTTCTGGAATACCGGCTACAATGTGGTCTTCGAGAAAATCTATAACTTTCGGGTGCCGACCATTGCCGCGGTCAGCGGTTACGCCCTGGCCGGCGGCTTCGATCTCTCCATCAGTTGCGACTTCCGGGTGATTTCCGATACTGCCCGTTTCGGGCAACTGGAAGTGGACGTGCACCTTTCACCCGGTATCGACAGATTGTGGCGGCTGGTAGGGCTGAGCCGCGCCAAGTATCTGGGGATGACCTGTGAAATTATCAACGCCCAGGAAGCATACCGCATAGGTTTGGCGGATAAGCTGGTCAAAGTGGAGGATTTGCAGAAAGAAGCCCGCGCCCTGGCGGCAAAATTTGTGGCCAAACCACGCGAGTCACTGGAAAAAACCAAGAATTCTTACATCAATGTCATCAACATGGACCACAAAGCCGCTATCAACTGGGAAACACTTTTACTCTGCAATCTATTTGATAACGACGAACGCAAACGGATTATGGATAAGTTCCTGAACAAAGGGAAATAAGTTTGTCATTCTCGAGAAAGCGGGAATCCATGTGTCCCTGCCCCTCTTCTGGATTATTGGCATAAGTCCGATAATGACGCTTCTTTGGTATGAATTTGTTTAGGATTTCGTACTTGGCATTTAGGATTTATAACCCCTTTAGGTATGAAACATTGTTGTGTTCTTTGAGAACGAACGTATTCTGCCGATAGTCAAAGGTGGTAATTGCCGCCGTGTCCATTACCACTTTCCAGAAACTGGCGTTATCCAGCCCCAGCATGGCCAGTATCAGGCATTTGTGCACGACCTGATGAGAAACAAGAACGACAGCCCCTTTGTGTTTTTGTGCTATATCCTGCACCAGCGCCATGGCGCGTCTGGTCACATCGTCAAGGCTTTCACCGCCTGGCAGCTTTACCAGATGCGGTGTCAACATCCATTGCGTGAACAAAACCTTGTCTTCTTCACGCACCTGACTCACCGGTTTGCCTTCCCACCTTCCGAACCCGATATCATCCAGTCCGTCTACCGGCTGGACGGTCAGATTTAGCCGCGCGGCAATGACTTGCGCCGTCCTTAAAGCTCGCGTCCGCGGACTGCAGTAAACCGCCTCTACTTTGGTTGCTGCCAGGTATTCGCTCAAAAGGGTTGCCTGCTTCAGGCCGGCCTCATCCAGGTCTATCTCGATTCGTCCCCGGAAGACTTCTCCTTTGTTAAAAACCGTCTGCCCGTGTCTGGCAAGTATGATTTGTGTCAAGTTACTTCCTTTCAAACCCGGTTAATGGGTCTTGGATTTTGCTTTATTTTGTCGGTTTCTCGTCAATCTTTTCCACTTCGATGGTGCACTCGGTGACCAGTGCCGCGAACGCTCCCAGGGCTGCCAGTACCGGCGCCATCATAATAGCCAGGGCAGCGGCCGGCGCGCCGATGCTCAAAGGGATTTCCATGACGGTGCGCCCCTCATGGATGACGCGCACGCGGCGGATATTGCCTTCGTGGATCAGGTCGGTCACCTTTTCCACCAGTTGACTGCCGTTGATCGTAAATTTTTCCGTAGACATCGTTCACCTCCGGCGTTGGCATCATTAAAGCAATTCCTGCCCTAAATGTAAAGCGCATTGACAACCGGACTTGTCTTGACTATATTGTGTGCATAAACACCTGACAGGAGGAGCGAAACATGAAGAAAATATTGATTGCCTATTTCAGCCTGAGCGGCAATACCGAGCGTATGGCACAATACGTGGCAGAAGGCGTGCGTTTCAGCGGACAGCAGGCCGTGGTAAAAAAAATCTCAGATATCAAAACACCGGCTGAATTGGATGGTTATGACGGGTATATGTTCGCTTCCCCTACTTATCACAGGGAAATGGCCAGCCCGATGAAAACATTCCTGTTCCTTGCCAAACAGGCGAATCTTGCCGGGAAATTAGCCGGGGCTTTCGGACCGTATACTCATGACGGCGATGCGCCGGCAGATATCCTGGGCACGATGCAGTATGTTTTTCAAATGGAACCCTTCGAGCTAAGTTCTCTCAGAATCATGGACAGGAAACTATTCACCATTGAAGGCTCCAAAGCCTGTCAGGATTATGGTAGAGTATTCGGAGAAAGACTCAATAAATGAGGGCATAAGATGAATGCGGATTTTAGCAAGATACTGGATATGCTGCCGTTTTTAATACCCCTATTTCTGATCGAACTGGTGCTTTTGGTAATCGCCCTGATAGACGTCATCCGCCGGGAAAAGGTGACCGGCAACAACAAGGTTGTTTGGATACTGGTCATCGTGCTCTTTCAGGTGATCGGGCCGGTGGTGTATTTCATCTTCGGTCGCAAGGAGTCCAACATTGACGGCGATTAGCACGCGCGGACTTTCCAAATATTACGGTGCGGTGAAAGCCCTGGATAACCTTAACCTGGAAGTGCCGGATAATGTGGTTTTCGGTTTCCTGGGACCCAACGGCGCCGGTAAAACCACCACAGTGAAATTACTCACCGGGTTCACTCATCCCACCTCCGGTGATGCGCTGGTGGCCGGTGAAAAAGTGGCCGAAGGTAATCTTTCTCTGAAAAAGAAAACCGGCTTTCTGCCGGATGTGCCGGCTTTTTACGAGTGGATGAGCGGATGGGAGTTTTTACATTTCGTCGGGGAGTTGCACAGCCTGCCTTCAAAGGAAATCAAAACCCGCGCCTCGGAAATGCTGAAACTGGTAGAGCTGGAAGCGGCGGCTAAAAGACGTATCGGGGGTTATTCCCGCGGCATGCGGCAGCGTCTCGGTATTGCCCAGGCGCTCATTAACCGTCCCAAAGTGCTTTTTATGGATGAGCCCACGTCAGCCCTTGACCCCATCGGACGTAAAGAAGTGCTCGACCTGATTGCCAATTTGAAACAAAACACCACCGTTTTTATGTCCACTCATATCCTCTCCGACGTCGAGCGTGTCTGCGACCTGGTGGGCATTATCGATAAGGGTAAGTTGGTTACGGTGTCTACGGTTGGAGCGCTGCAAAAACAGTATGCACGTTCGATTTTCGAAATGGAATTTACCGAAAATGCCGCGGGTTTTGTAGAAACACTGAGGAAGGTGCCGTGGCTGGCGGAGGCCGAACTGGTCAAGCTGAACGGTAAACCGGTCGTCCGGGTACGGGCTATCGAAATCGAAAAAGCCCGCAAAGAACTGCCGCGCCTGATAGGCGAGAGCGGTCTGACGCTGGAACGCTACGAAATGAGCCTGCCCAGCCTGGAGGATATTTTTGTGAAAATCGTGGAAGGCGGGGGGAAATCATGACCGGATTTGTCCCGTTATTGAAGAAGGAAATCATCGAACAGTGGCGCACCTATCGGCTTTTGATTGTCGGGGGCGTGTTCCTGCTCTTCGGCATTACCACCCCTTTAACACTAAAATACCTG
>JAQTOJ010000090.1 GCA_028713395.1 Dehalococcoidales bacterium
CACCGGGAAAGGAAGGCGTAAAGGGTTGGTTGAAATTTGGTTTAACGGCAGAGAGATTCTACGGGGTACTTGGTATACTCAGAAATTGACCTTTGTCAAGGGTTACCGGTCAGGGACGGGAAAGAGGAAATGTAGAGTTGGAAATTGTGCCCGTTTAGCCTCGTTTTGACAACCACCGGCAATATAAATATGATAAGGGTAACATTCCAAGTCCGGTATTCGATGCCGGATTTTGTATGAGGATAGGGGGGATGAATGGCAGCTCAATTAACGGTTAATGGGTATTGTGAACCGCGTTTTGCCGGGGTTAAGGACGCGTTTTTGAAGAATCTGGAATCCGGCTATGAGGTGGGCGCGTCTTTCGCCGCTACCATTAATGGAAAGTTTGTGGTGGATATTTGGGGCGGTTATACCAATGAAACCAAAACCCTTCCCTGGGAAAAAGATACCATAGTCAATACCTATTCCACCACCAAGACCATGACGACGGTCTGCGCGCTGATGCTGGTCGACCAGGGTCTACTTGATCTGAATGCGCCCATCACCAAATACTGGCCGGAGTTCGGGCAAAACGGCAAAGAAAATATGCCCGTGCACTACTTGTTCAGTCACCAATCCGGCCTGGCCGGGTGGGAAGAACCGGTGAAGGTGGAGGATTTTTATAACTGGGAGAAGATGACCGCTTTGCTGGCGGCGCAGAAACCCTGGTGGGAACCCGGCACGCGCAGCGGTTATCATGCGGTGTCCTACGGCTATTTACTGGGTGAGATCGTGCGCCGCATTACCGGCAAGTCACTCGGCACATTTTTCCGCGAAGAAATAGCCGAGCCTTTACACGCCGATTTCCATATCGGGCTACCGGCGGAACATGATGCCCGCGTGAGTATTTTAATTCCGGCGCCGCCGCCTCCGGCGCCGACGACACCCCCAAATCCGAACCGTACTTACACCGAGCGGGCTTCGATACCGTACAAGGTATTCAGTAATCCGGTCGTGACCACGAAATACCTGCCCACACGCACCTGGCGCGCGGCGGAAATACCCGCATCCAACGGTCATGGCAATGCCCGTTCCGTTGCCCGGTCGAATTCGATGTTGGCTTGCGGCGGCGAGCTGGATGGTATCAAGTTCCTCTCTGAAGCAACCTTGCAGAAAATGACACAGGAGCAATGTTACGGGCCTGATCTGGTTTTGTTTATGCCCATACGCTGGGGACTGGGGTTTGCCCTGACGAGCAAGGAAATCAAGATGGGGCCGAATCCCAATTCTTACTGGTGGGGTGGTTATGGCGGTTCCAGAGTGGTGATAGATCCCGATACGCGAATGTGCTGCGCGTATGTGATGAACCAGATACGGGAAGGACTGACGGGTGATGTGCGCAGCATGCGGTTGATCAATGCCCTTTATGCCGGGATGCAGGGTTAAACAGCAGCAGGCTGCGGAATCCCGCCCTTACTGTAGAGCGGGCGGACTAAACCCGGAATGACAGAGAGGACGAGATGCTTTGCAAAGCTCAGCTTGCCAAGAAAAGGGGGATGGCTGAGGCGGGCTATAAATTTGCTGGCATAGAGATTCTTCTCCCGATAAAATCGGGCTCAGAAAATCAATGATTTTTTGTTACCATATCAGGGCGGGGGGCAGGCTCTACGATATTGAAGAGAGAATGTTTTCAGCCAGCAGCTAACACAGGGTACCCAGGGTGAAGAAGCACGAATACTACGCCGGGAGATTGCATCGTCCAACTAGTCCTCGTAATGGGACTATAGTCTTGACAGAATCGAATCTCCACTCTTATAATTAGCGTTACTTGGAGCAGACCACCTGTGTGTACGGTCGGGCTTGCGCAACGGGATATAACCCGCGGGACCATTGTTCTGCGGGTTTTTTTATAACAAAATCTGGTGGTGGAACCGGGAGGCAAACGATGAGTCAAGATGCGGTCATCCGCACCTCAGGGCTGACGAAATACTACGGAAAACAATTGGGAATCGATGCGGTCAATCTGGAGGTGAAGCCGGGCGAGATTTTCGGGTACCTGGGACCGAACGGCGCCGGTAAAACAACGACGATTCGCACGTTGCTTGATTTTATCCGTCCGACACGCGGTGCGGCCACGGTTTTCGACCTCGATTCCCGCCAGTCCAGCGTGGAGATTCACCGCCGGGTAGGTTATTTGAACGGCGAACTGGCGCTGTACAACAATATGACCGGTGAGGATCTGCTTAGATACCTGGGCAATCTCCGGGGCGGACTGGATTGGAAATACGTGAACGCTTTAGCGGAACGGTTTCAGTGCGATCTGCCGCGGCGGATACAGGGTCTTTCACTCGGTAACAAACAGAAACTGGGGTTGATACAGGCTTTCATGCATCAGCCGGAATTGTTGATCCTGGATGAGCCTACCAATGGACTCGACCCGCTGATCCAGCATGAGTTTTACGATCTGTTGACGGAAACCAAACTGGCCGGGCGCACCGTTTTTCTTTCTTCGCATATTCTACCGGAAGTGGAGAAGGTATGCGACCGGGTGGGTATTATCCGGCAGGGCAAACTGGTCACGGTGGAGACGATAGAAACGCTCAAGTCTCATTCCGTGCGCAAACTGGAGATACACTTTGCCGCGAATGTTCCTAAAGATAAATTCGTGACGATCCCCGGTGTACGGGATATTGATATCCAGAACAATGTGTTGACCTGTACCGTCGTGGGCTCGCTGGATGCGCTTGTCAAAGCATCGGCGCAATTCGTGGTCGTCAACATAGTCAGTCACGAGCCCTCGCTCGAAGAAATTTTCATGACCTACTATGAGGGGGCGAACCATGCTAAATAATATGTTTTTAAAGACGTTACGCGATCAACGCCGTTCTATTTTATATTGGGGCATCGGCTTAATTGGCATGGCGGTGATGATGGCGGCTTTCTACCCGACGATCAAAAATATGCCGTCAGTGAACGCCTACCTGCAGGAGCTTCCTCAGAACCTGAAGGAATTATTCTCCATGGGCGGTCTGACCGACTATTCTTCACCGGTCGGTTACTTTAGCGCGGAACTTTTTTCTTTCATGGTGCCCTTGTTGCTGCTCGTTTTCGGCGTGGGCTTCGGGGCGAATGCCATTGCCGGTGACGAGGAAAAAGGCACCCTGGGATTTTTACTGGCGAATCCGGTGCCGCGCTGGCGGGTGGTGGTAGATAAATTCGGGGTGCTGCTGGTCAGCATGCTGGTTTTGGGAATGATGTTTTGGGCAGGCATGGCCGTTTGTGTATTGGGACTCAATATCGACCTGAGTCTGTTGAGGTTGGCGGAAGCCACCTTCGGGGCGATGCTGGTGGCTTTGGTTTTTTCTTCGTTGGCCTTTATGCTGGGTTGTGTCAAGGGCAACAAGGGGATGAGCATGGGCATTGCCGGCGGACTGGCGGTTTTGACCTATTTCCTGAACGGTCTGGGCGGCATGGTCAGCGCGCTTAAAGATTACCGCTTCCTGTCTCCGTTCTATCATTATGTGGAACCGAACACACTGGCGAACGGTATCTCCCCCGAGCATGTTTTGGTGCTTATCGGCCTGACGGTGGTGTTCTTTGCCATTTCGATTCCGGCTTTTATGCGCCGGGACATTGCGGTATAGATGTTAATTACCGGGCGGGTGCGGGCGGCGATCACTCTGCCGCCGGAGTAGATGATCAGCCTGTGCCGGGCCGGTTTATGCGCTGATGCAACAGGTAATAGTTCACGACCACAGCGTTAAATCGATGCGATCAAGACACTGAAAGCGCCACCGGGAATTCCGGCGCAGCCGCTACCCGATGAAGACGTGTGCAATTTTTACCAGTTACTTCTTATGAACCCATTGGGGTCACAATTATGACACCTTGAAGTCTTACATAACGATGCGTTTAGTCTCAGAATGGTAGATACCTGTTATTCATTTGTAGCCTTTTATATTACGGTCCATGAACCGGGGCAACTATTAACAGGGCATTTTGGTATCTTGGTTAGTTCTCTGAACGCTATTGAATAGTGCAGAGTGCATAAGGGAGGTCATGCTATATGGAGACAACTTTCCAGCAATTTGTGAACCTGGGCTTCGGGTGGTTTATCGTCATCCTGGCGATAACCGGCTACTTCCTGACCCTACGACGACTCGGCGAAAAATGGGTGTTCTGGATCGTATTGGCTACCGGTTGGGGATTTTTCGCGTTGGCGAACACATTGATCGTTACCGGTATTTCCACGGCGCAGCCGCTGATTGAAGGCATCTGGTTCTCCTCCTTCGTGCTCGTGGTCATGTCCATGGCGATGTTATTCATCAAATTGACCCAGGTGAGACAACGCCGGCAGAGCACCAACCAGTAAGCCCAACTAACAACATTATTCCATCTTCGCCCTGAAGTTGATAACGGGGGCGAAAGCCCCCTGCTTGAATAGATGGCTTTTTCGCCCGCTAACATATATTATATTGATTTGATTCAGAAGCTGGATGAGATTTATGCAAATTCAAGAAGGTTTCATGGCAAGCTCGGTTTCTTCGGACATTGTAGAGATTGCCATAATAGATATCTCCGGGAAGATAATTCATGCCAGTGAGCCTTTCGCCAGACTCCTCGGTTATCATGATGCCGAGGAATTACTGGGACGGGCGGCTACCGATTTCTCCCCGTCTTCTAAAGAAACCAACCGCGTGATTCAGGAACTGTTGAGCCGGGGCACATGGCTTGGTGAATTGACCATTAAAAGCAAAAACGGCGCGCCGCTTTTCGCGGAGCTTTCGGTGCGTATCGTAAAAAATCAACAAGGCAACATGCTCTGCGCAACCGTTTCCCTTGTCTCCCTTTTAACCAGCCGGGAGCGGCAAAACAGCCGCCAGGCGTTAATAGAAAATACCCGTTTTACGGCTAATCTGGTCAACCATTCTCTGCACCCTATCATGGTGCTCAATCCGGATACTTCCATCAGAACCGTGAACCGGGCGCTGGAAACGCTTACGGGATATTCTTCCCAGGAACTGATCGGCGCGAAATCACCGTATCCCTGGTTGACCGCAGAATCGCTGCCCCGAACCCAAAAAGACTTCACTGTCCTGATGAATTGCAACAAGGTATCTTTTGAGGAGCGCTACCGGAAGAAAAACGGGGAAGCGTTCTGGGTTCGAGTATCGTCCATTCCGGTGCGACACCAGGGTGAGTTGGAATACTGCATCACGATATGGGTCGATATTACAGAAACAAAAAATATTGAAAAAGCCCTGCGCAACGAAATAGACCGCGCCCAGAGCTATCTGGATATCGCCGGTGTCATCATTGCATCGTTGGATGACCAGGGCAATATCACCATGGTCAACCGCGCGACCAATCTTAAGCTCGGGTTTGAGACGAAAGAACTGGTGGGACGGAAATGGGTAAACACCGCGGTAGCCCCACCAAGCCGGACCGATATCAGCAATATTATCAAGAGCCTGCTGCTGGGCAATACCGATCAAATTAGTGAAAGCGAAGGTTGTTTGCTCACCAAAGACGGTAGAGAAAGGTGCTTTTCTTTTAATTATGTGCCCGTCAAGGATTCCGCTGAAAAAATTATCGGCGTTTTGATTTCCGGCGAAGATATCAACGACACTAAAAAGAACCGGGAGCAGTTGGGGCATGCGCAACTGCTGCTTTCTTTACAGGAAATGACCGCCAGGATCGCCCATGAGGTCAACAATCCGCTGGGCAGCATTTTACTGTATTCCGAACTATTGCTCGCCGGCGAGGCTTCTCCGCAATTGAAAAAAGACCTGAAAATTATCCATGACGAGGCTAAAAGGGCCGTCAACATGATGACCAATCTGCTGAATTACGGCCGCCGCACGAAAACACAATTGCGGCGCATCAGTCTCCACCGTCTGCTCGATGAAGTCATCGGCATCGGGAAAAACCAGTTGCAAATGAAAAATATATCTCTTACCCGGCAGTTTGGCGGGGAAGCGCTGTTCGTGCAGGGCGATTCCCGGCAACTGGTGCAGGCATTCATGAATATCATTCTATATGTGGAAGAAACATTGAAGGATACGCGTCACGGCGAGGTCACGATCATCACCAAACAAGAAAAACCCTGGGCGAAAGTGATTATTTCCGATAACGGGCCGGGTATCCCGGAAGAAAAGATCGACCGGATTTTTTATCCTTTCTTTAATCCTGATGCCACCGAAGAAACAGGCCTGCATCTCAGTGTTTCATACGGTATTATCACCGACCACAAAGGGCTTTTGCGGGTGGAAAATAACGCTCACGGCGGCAGTTCGTTCATTATCGAACTCCCCCTGAATAAGAATAAACAGGCTATCGATGCTTCGCCCAAAGGCAAAGCAAAAAGCCGGAAACGCCTGAGCGATGATGTTTAGAAACATGCAATCTCATGTAAAAGGAGGAACACTGCTTTGATCACGCAAACACCAACGATAATGGTGGTGGGGAATGATCCGGTGCTCTGTACGGTGCTCCAGCGGATTCTGGAGACAAGCAATTACCGGGTCATTACGGCGAGCGATTGTGCCAGTACTCTCGAACTAATAAAGAAGAACCGACCGGCGCTGGTCATTGTAGACGCTTTCCTTTCCCGTTGTCAGCAGCGGGAACTGATCGCCTGCCTCAACGAAATAGAAGGCTGCCGGGTGATCTTTTTCACCAACGGGTCATCGCTGGCCTCCATGAAAAACCTGAAAGGCTTATCCGGCCAGACCGATGCCTTTATCAGCCGGCCGACAAGTATCAAAAAATTATTATCCATCACGGAAAACACCCTCGCCGGTAATAAAAACAGAGTGGGTGTCGGCGCTTAGCAGCAGAAAAATAAATGAAAAAGGTTTGACAATCGATTCTAGTGTATGATAATTTTTCTAACCAATAGCAGCTTTGCGCAGGCAGTTTAAAAAATGACGAACAAAAACATCTTAATCTTGAATATTAGCCAGAACAAAGACGTGGTCATGACCAAAACCTTGATACGGGAAGGTTATCAGGTCAGCTCGGTGAACAGCCTGGCGGCGGCAGTTAAAAACACCAACCTTTCTGCCTGCGATCTGGTAATCACCCGCGCCGATGAACCGGAACTGTTGAATTTACAACTGGGTCAATTCCCGCCGGAGATCGGCGTACTTCTGATTTGCCCGAAAGAGTCGATTGAGAAAGCGATCGAGTGCGCCGGCATTGGCATTCGTTCATTTTTAGTCGAACCATACAGCGCGGCTAAATTCAAAGAGACCGTCCGGCAAGCCATCAATAAAAACCAGATGATCGCCGAGGGTTTACGCAATAAAGTCCTGGTCACCCTGGAACAGGCCAATCATTTATATGCCAACGAACTGGAAGCCAGTAAAATCTTCGATGTCGTGGTGGAAATGAGCTTTTCCGTTACGCAATCAGATCTGGTCTCGATCATGATCAAGGATGAGGATAGCGGCGTCTTTGAACTCAAAGCCGTGCGGGGTGAAATCTCACCCGCGCTAGAGCGCATCAGCCGGGAAGCGATGGTCAACGGCGCTCAAATAATTGTTGATGAAACGACAGACGGTTATGTTGCCT
>JAQTOJ010000091.1 GCA_028713395.1 Dehalococcoidales bacterium
CGCTGATGCCGAGTACCCTGCCGGCACTATCGGCCTTTATTTCATTCCTTGTTATCCGATTGAGTATCATTAGTCTTTGCTGTTCTTTACGGCTCAATGTCACTTCTTCCTTCATACTGACATTTTCACTGACCTCTCTTGACAATTTTTACCCTGCCCAATATACTCTTTATAAATTTCGCAAACGATAATATGTATACAATCTTGAATATTCGCGCTAATGCCATCTTCAGAACAACCTTCGTGATTCTTTGGTATTGAAATAGTTGGAAAGGCGGTATGTAATGGCGGACGAAAAAACGGCAAAACTGGAGGCTTTTCGTAAAGAAGTGCGCGCCTGGTTGCGCGCTAACCTGCCGAAAGGCTGGGGCACCCCCGAATACAAAGTGCTGGAAGGTTTCACTCAGGAACGCCACGACCTGGGCAAGTGGTGGACAAAGAAGTGTTACGAGGCCGGTTATACCGGTTTCGGGTACCCCAAAGAGTACGGCGGCATTGAAAGACCGCGTGAAGAGATTATGGTCATCCGTGAAGAAATGGCGCGCACCGGCACGCCCGGCGCGCCTTCATCTTTAGGTTTGCTGCTGGCCGCGCCCACTCTCATGGCGCACGGGCAGGAGTGGCAGAAAAAGCGCTTTATTCCTAAAATCATGAGCGGCGAAGAAAGCTGGTGTGAAGGCTTTTCCGAACCGAATGCCGGCTCCGACCTCGCCAACGTGCAGACCTACGCTGTCCGTGATGGCGATGAGTGGGTGGTCAAAGGGCAGAAATGCTGGACGAGCATGTGGAAATTCGCGGATTTCGGGATTTTGATCGTCAAGACCGATCTGAAAGCCCCGCGCCACCGCAACCTGACCGCTTTTATTTTCGATACTACAAGCAAAGGTTTTGAAAGGCGTCCTCTGCGCCAAATGACCGATGAGTCCGAATTCGGGGAATTGTTCTTTGACGATATGCGCATTCCCCATGCCAATATGATGGGCGAACAAGGTCGCGGCTGGTACGTGGCCATGACCACCCTGACCGCGGAAAGAAGCATGGGCGGTGAGCAGGTGGTGAGCCAGCAAGGTGGCGAAATCCGGCTGGGATCGGGCGTCGATAACCTCATCGAACTTGCCCGCGCCCGCAAACGCTTCGGCAAAGCCCTTTGGGACGATCCGGTCTACCGGCAAAAAATTGCCCAGGCGGCCATTGAAGAAGATGCTTACCGTTCTTGGGGTCCGGCTTTCCGCGCCAAAGCCCGCAAAGGCGGCGCTTCCTTGGGAGCGACTCTTTCCTTTGAAGCCTCGGTTTCCAAAAATTACTGGGCGGAATCCCGCCAGAGGCGCGCCATGTTGATCGAAGATATGCTGGGATCGTATTCCCAGTTGATGTCCGGCTCAAAGCACGCCGTGGCGGAAGGCTCTTGGGTGTATGAAATCCTCCGCTCGAGGGGCGCATCCATAGAAATGGGCACCACCGAAATCAACCGCAACATCATCGCGGAACGTATTCTCGGTCTCCCGCGTGAAGATTCGGCGAAGAAGGCTCAGGAGAAATAAAATGGAATTTGGATTAAGCGAAGAACAGGATATGTTGAAAACCATGGCGCGGGACTTCCTGACCAAGGAATGCCCCAAAGCCCATGTGCGCAAAATGATGGATGACGAGATCGGTTATGCGCCCGCTCTCTGGAAAAAAATGGCGGACCTGGGTTGGCAGGGTCTGGTCTTCCCGGAAGAATTCGGCGGGTCGGCCATGAATTTCCGTGACCTGGCGGTACTTAGTGAAGAAATGGGACGCGCCTTGATTGCCGCGCCGTTCTTTTCCACCGTCATGTTGTTCGGTTTACCGATATTGCAGCATGGCAGCGACCACCTGAAACGGGAATTTCTGCCGAAAATCGCTAATGGTGAAATGGTAGGGACGCTGGCCTTGCTGGAAGCCGATGGTGATTTCTGGGCGGATGGCATCCGCGCCAAAGCCCTGAAACGCGGCAACCACTACCTCATTTCCGGCGCGAAAATGTTTGTCACCGATGCCAAAGCCGCCGATTATTTTCTGGTCGCCGCCCGCACGCAGGCGACGGATGACCCGGAAAATAACATCACCCTCTTTCTGGTGGATGCCAAAGAGTGGGGTGTCTACGTCGGCAAGCTGAAAACCATGGATATGATCCGCAAACAGTATGAAGTCACCTTCTCCAACGTCAACGTGCCTGCCAGTCACATCGTCGGGGAGTTAAATGGCGGTTGGCAGATCATCAAACAAATTGCCGTGCAGGCAAATGCCCAGCTCTGCGCCGAAATGATCGGCGGCGGCGATTGGGTGCTGGAGACCACTGTGGCTTATTGCAAAGACCGCGTGGCTTATGGCGCGCCCATTGGCAGTTACCAGGGATTGAAACACCGCCTGGCGGATATGTACATGGAACTGGAACACGCCCGCCCGCTGATGATCCGCGCCGTGGAATATGTGCGGGAAGCCCGCACGGATGCCGAACTGGCGGTCTCGATGGCGAAATCTTACTGCGCCGATGTCTACGAAATGTTGACCAATAACGGCGTGCAGTTGCACGGCGGCATCGGCTTCACCTGGGACCATGATATGCACCTCTATTTCAAACGCGCCCGCTGGTCGGCCAATTCCTTCGGCAATCCCACCTATCACCGTGATTTGATCGCATCTCAATTGGAAAAACAGTTACTGTAATACTTCAGTTGCAGAAACAAAGAAGCCTCCGGTGCACAACCGGAGGCTTCTTTTTGTTTTGTTTACTACTCTGTTTCCAAGTAGATTTCTAAGCGTATTATAAAGGGGAAAAAGTTCTCCCAATCCGAAAACAGGTCCGAGTTTGCTTACTTGTTCCTCATGAGTTGGGAATTCGTTAAGATCGTCCTAGCCCCATAAGTTAAAGATTAGGGAGTGGGGTTGATGGTTTGGGTAACTTAGCAGGCATTGAGACTGTTAGACTTTGATTTTTGTGTTGTGCGCAGATTTTACATGTGCAGGTAGGTTTAGTGAAATGACGTACTCCAACGACTTGATTATTCCTCCGGTCCGCTCTTTGGAAAACTAAATCAAATAAATCTGACTCTCCATTTTCCAAGTAACGTCTCATTGCATATGCACAGACATCTGCTATTTGCACCATGCTGGTTAATTGACTGTCAACGAACAAAGGCGTTTCGATTATTTTAGAGATTTTTGTCCAAATTGTTCCTTTTTGATGGAATTCTCTCATCATGATCGTATGTTTTTTTGCAACAGTTTGGTTATTATCATGAACAAGTAAACCGCAACATCTTTCATCATTTGCTCCAACGATTTGCAAATATTTTTCAAATCGTGAAACCAACTGTTCGAAAGATTGCTTATCTATATCGGACGGACTTTTTGCCGGGTCATAATATGTTTTATCTATGCATTCAGCGAATAATCTTGCATATCCCCACTGAGAAATCTGATTTGCAATATCTTTAATAAAAGATTTTCTTTCCTCAAGTGTTAAATGTATATAGTCTGTTGTTTTTTGATAGTTTTTCTTGACTTGTCTATATAATGTCGGATTTTTTGATTTTTGTAATCGTAATAGCTCAACATTTCGTAGATGTTCTACTTAGGTTCTTCGATGTGCGTAGTCAAGCTGTTGGAAATTGGCTATCTTGGTTTGTTCTAAATATTTTCTTAGTATCCAAGCTATGTGTATTTCGGAATTCTCGAGTCCATATTTTCGTTTGATAACTTCAATATCATGATCGTGATTCTTCCAGTAGAGTATAGGTATAGATATGCCTGCAAGTATAAAGTGTGATGTATTGCCTGGTATTCCTGAAGTCCCCGATTCGTCTATATATAAAATATGCATAATCTGGGTGAAATGTTTACAAAAAAAGCGACTGGTTTTGGGGCTAACAAGCCCTAAAATGAGACGCTTGGCGACTCATACCAGACGCAAAAGTTATAATACCACCTGTCAGAAAGTAGTGTCAAGTTATAATTGACATACACAGATTATGTACAGTTACTATAAATTATGATAAACGGCTATAAATGCCTGCAAATCGTAACGCGTCTGTTTGTTCACACTGGGCTAAATCGCCGGTTACATCCCGCCTTCCTGCAACTCCACCGATACTTTTTCCGGCGCTTCGAAGAAAGAAATCCGGAAGGTCGGACTCAGGGGCGTGATTTCACGGGTAAAAGGCACCCCTTTGCTTTTTAATTCGGTCACCGCTTCATCCAGCTTATCCGTGCGGATGCCAAAGTGGGCGAGTCCGTTCTGGGATTCGTCACGGGACTTGCCGATGAGCAAAGTCACGCCGCCCAGGTTAACATTGACGGTGACTCTCCCGCCGCCAAAATCCCGCGAACTCACCAGTTTCGCGCCAAAATTCTGCGCGTAGAATTCAGCGGTTTTCACCGGGTCGCTGCTCATTAAATGGATATGATCGAAAAAGTATTGCGGCATATTATTACTTCCTTTCTTTCAACGATGATACTTTTCTTGCTAAACTAGCAAAGCGCTACCCGTAGTGAGTTATCTATCCTCGTAAGTTATTTTCTCTGCACAATCCCCGCGATGCCCAGCCCGCCGCCGCCGCAGATGGTCAGCAACCCGTATTTCGCATTGCGTCTGGCCATTTCATGCACCAGCGTCACCATTCTCATGACACCGGTGGCGCCGATGGGGTGACCCAGCGAAATACCTGACCCGTTGACGTTGACTTTCCTATCTATGTCTTCCGCCTTGAGACCCATCAGTTTCAGATCCGCCAGTGTTTGCGCGGCAAACGCTTCCTGTACTTCTATCAGATCCACTTCGTTGATGCTGATACCGGCTTTCTTCAAGGCTTTGTTCACGGCGATGGGAACGGCCGGGTAGGTGAGGGTGGGGTCGGCGCCCGCTATGCCGAAAGACACGATAGAAGCCAGCGGTTTGATGCTGGCGGCTTTAGCTTTCTCCACGGTCATCAGTGTCATGGCGGCGGCGCCATCGTTTTCACTGGAAGAATTGCCAGCGGTGCAGACGCCGCCCGCGTAAACCGGGCGTAATTTCGTTAGTTGCTCAATTGATGTATCGCGGCGGGGCGTCTCGTCCGTTTCCAGTACCGTTTCTTTGCCGCGTTCCGTCACGGTCACGGGCACCACTTCTTCTTTGAATTTGCCGGAATCCCAGGCGGCGATGGCTTTCTGGTGGGAGCGTAAAGCCCATTTATCCACTTCTTCCCGGGTGATGCCTTCGTTTTTGGCGGCGGCTTCCGCCCAGGTCATCATCGAATTCAATTCCCCGAAACGCTCGGTGGGTTGGTGCATGGGGCGGCCGCGCTGCACTCTGTCATAGAAAGGAATGCCCCAGAGTCCCAGGCTGCCGTGACCGCGGGGGAAGGTGCCCCACTTGGGATCGGACTTGCCGCCCATACCCCATTTGATAAATTCCCCGGGCACATAAAATTCCGCGCGGCTCATGCTTTCCGCGCCCGCTGCTACCATAATATCCGCATATTCGGTCTGAATTTCCATAGTGGCGTTCCAGATTGCCTGGAGACCGGAACAGCAGCGCCGGTCCAGCGTCAAACCGGGGACTTCCACCGGCCACCCGGCATCAAGTAACGCCCGGCGCGCCAGATTGGGGGCTTCGCCGTTGGCATAAGCCTGAGACATGACCACATCGTCCACCTGCTCCGGTTTCACCCCGGCTTTCTTGATCGTCGCATTCAAAGTGATGGCCGCCAGTTTTTCTACCGGCACCTCGCGGAACATGCCGCAATACGCCCCGATGGCGGTGCGCACGCCGCTGGCAATAACAACTTCTTTCATTTTATTTCTCCCTTTCTCGTTAAGATTCCTTGACTTCCAATGTCCTCATAATATTGTCAGTTTGTTGCTTGATATATTCGGTCAGCGAAACATTCTTTTTCCAGAACCAGCGGCGGTTGACCCAACTGCTGCCGACGATGGTGATATTCCAGGCAACCATTCTGGGATTGGGATTGTGGAACACCCCGGCGTTAATGCCCCGTTCCACCAGTTCCTGGAAAAAATCCGTGGCCACGTGTGAGGCCGCCAGCATCATTTTCCGTTCCGGTTTCTCCAGCACCACCATGATGTGGTTAACGAAGACATACATATCCGCGTAGGCGTCCAGTTGTTTGGTATAAATTTTTATCGCTTCCCGGAGCGCCTCGGCGGGTTGCATTTTGGCGGTGCGTTTTTTGATCTTGCCCAGAAACTCGGCCTGGTTGGTCACCACGAAATCCAGGATCAGGTAAAGGATGTCTTCTTTGGACCCGACATAGTGGTAGAGGCTGCCGGTGCTTTTACCAAAAGACCGCGCGATCTCCCTCATGCCGGCGTTTTCATAACCTTTTTCAATGAAGACGCGGCTGGCGCAGCGCACGATTTCCCGCCGGCGCGCTTCCACCAACTCCTTATCCTGGCTGAATGTCCTGATGCCTCTGACCAATTATCTCTCCCGAAACCAAATTTTAAGGCTATTTATAACGTTAATAATGTGGCAAATTTTCTTGAGATTAGCACAGATGGAAAAATAATGTCAATCGGTCATCTTCCGCCGATTCGTAAATTAATTGATTATTTGTTGATATTTAAGTAAGATAAAAGAAACAATCAGGGAGCGTTGCATGCTAAAAAAAATTCTCCTGGCCGTGACTGCGGTTTTGATGTTAACGGCATTGTACCTGATATTTTTTAACGCCCCCGTGGTGGCGGGGCCGGATGGGCAACCGGATTACACCTTTTTTATTTTCTATTTCCACGTGCCGGTGGACTGGGTGGCGTTTCTGGCGTTTTTTATTCTCTTCATTGGCAGCGTCATGTATCTGATAAAGCGGGATATCAAGTGGGATATTGTGGCTGTTTCCGCCGCTCAGATAGGGTTTATTTTTACCACCCTTATGCTGGTAACCGGGAGTATCTGGGGGAAAGCTCGTTCCGATTGGTGGTGGACCTGGGATGCCCGGCTGACGACGGCCTTGGTCTTGTGGTTGATTCTGGTGGCATATTTGATTGTCCGGTCTTATATCAAAGAAGATGAACGCCGCGCCCGGTTCTCTGCCGTCATCGGCATCGTCGGGTTTCTGGATGTTCCCATCGTCGCTCTCTCGATCGTCTTTTTACCCACTATTACCTCCGGGCATCCCCCGGCTTTAATTTTTGAAGGCAACCTGCCTGGACAAGCCTATCCCGCCTTTTTCGTCAGTCTGGCCGCCTTCACCCTGCTGTTTTTTACCCTGTTCGCCTGGCGGGTGTCTTTGTCCCAAATGCAAAGAGAACTCAAATTGCTTAAAGATACGATCGGGAGATAGTGCGCATGGATAAATACGGTTACGTCTTCGCGGCTTTTGTCATTGTCTGGGTAGCACTCGCGGCATACATTTTTATGATGGGGCAGGAACAAAAACGTTTCCGCAAGGAAATAGACCAGCTAAAATCACTCATTGGTAAAAACCAGAAATCCTGAGTTGCATCACACTTTTGCCGTTAAGAGGCGGGGGTAGGGAGGATTGAATTGAAACATAAAAAGTTGATCATCGGCATATCTCTTATCGTTA
>JAQTOJ010000092.1 GCA_028713395.1 Dehalococcoidales bacterium
AGAGCAAACATCCGCCATCGGGAGTATCCTCAATTGATTGGGAAATGTGCCACACTGATTCCTTTACACGGCGTGTCACGTGTGGTGAGAATTTCAGGATAATACCAATTGCATCTCCGGTGAAAATACCCCAGCTTGGCTCTAACAACTTCCCGATATTTATATCAGGTGGAATCTCGAACCGTTTGTTCAAGACCTCTACATCTTTCATGCGCTCAAGTTTGAAGGTTATCATTCCTTCTTTACCCACCCTCACCGCATGCCCAATGACATAAACAGAAAAGCCCACCCCGGTCATATCCACAAAATAAGGCTCCAGACGCCATTCCTTGGCGCCTTCACTTTCAAGCGACTGGTATTTCATTTTCACCTGACGCTGTGTTGTCCATGCGATTGCAATATTCTCGAAGTTACGTATGAACTCTAGGTCTTCCTTTTTATCACCAACCGAACTAGCACTCTCTTTCAAACGTATCGCAAGGGTAGAAGGTAGTACAGAGGAAATCTTGGTTAGAGCTCTTTCAATGTGTGGGTTGTTCTCATCGGTCTGACGGAGAGCGAGACGACAAGCCAGGAATATTACCATTGCCTCATAAAGTGAGAAGGAAACCGGTGGCAGAATGTAGCCTTCGGTAATCCCATAACGGTCTCCATTCTGCATCAGTGGTACCTTAAGGTCAGTGTCCAGTGACAAAATATCCCTTTGAATCGTACGCACACAAACTCCGCAAAGGTCGGCTAATTCTTTACTCGTGAGACCTGAGGGATCGCTGTGGAGAAAATGTTGTATTTGGCTAAGACGAATTGCCCGCGCTAGACTATCTTTATCTTTCAAGCCGTGCCCCCTAAATTATTTTTAGGAAGAGTGGTTAATTTGCTGCCATACTATAACATAGGTCGGCGACAATCTCGGTCGTCTTGAATAGCGTATCCCTAACTTGTCATTTTAGTCTTTTGCAACTGACTGCCTAAAGCTGTCAAAAAATCGGTCTTTGCCGGTAACTTTGATTGAGGGTTTGGTGGTGTGTACCGCCATTGAAAGATAGTCCGTTAACAAACGGATTTATTTAGTTATTCCGGGGTTGACAGAATCCATTACTGCTCGATTAAGATTAGACGCCTACTTATTACTTCAGAGTCTTAATAAAAGTCACCAAATCGTTCAAATCTTTCTCAGACATCTGCCAGCGGGGCATGGGGTATTCTAGGGGACTTCCTGCTGAGTCTAAACCATCGGTAATCGCTCTTTTTAATGTCTCCTCGTTGTATGGCTGCGGGTCCATATCTGGCGCAGTCAATACTGTCCAGGTGATATTCGGGACGTTGACGCTTTGCATCATCATCGTTATCCGACCACCCTTGCCGTTAGGACCATGGCAGTTTACACAGGCAATCGCCCGCATCATAGAGAAGCCACCGGAATTGGTGATGGATTCTCCGGAAGAGCTGGTAGCCGTATCAAATATCCTCTGTCCATTGGAACTGAATTGTAATGAATATGAATATGACTGAGACGAAGAGCAAGACACTATCGAACCGGTAATGAAAAACACTGCACCAACTATCAATGCTCTCACTATCATTTGCTTGTACTTTAATCGCAACGGGATATTTTGTCAACAATAAAATAACCTCTTGACAGCCTGGTTTCACTTCTGGTATTCTAAAATAATCCTGATACATTATTAAAACGATGATAATAGTGATAAATAAGAAAACGGAGGTTAGCTAACATGGCAACCATGATAACGCGCGGCTGCTCCAGTTGAAGCTCAAAATTGAATGCTACCTTAAAAATTATCTGAGAATGAAGGAGTATGTTAATGTCACACAGACTTGAAACGATTGCATTGCACGCCGGCCAGGAAAATCCTGATTCCGCTACCGGCGCCCGGGCGGTGCCCATTTATCAGACGACTTCTTATGTATTCAAAAATACGGAACACGCCGCCAATCTATTTGGATTAAAAGAACTGGGAAATATCTACACCCGGCTCAACAACCCGACCAACGATATTTTCGAAAGAAGGGTGGCTGCGATCGAAGGGGGTTTCGGAGCTCTCGCTGTTTCCTCTGGCCAGTCGGCCATAACGTTCTCTTTATTGAACATCACTCGTCCTGGAGACAATATCGTTTCTGCCAACAATTTGTACGGCGGCAGCTATGAACTTTTTCATTACACTTTCCCCAAGCTCGGCAGAACGGTAAAATTCGTTGATTCACAGAACCTCGATGCTTTTAAGAAGTCAATCGATGATCGGACTCGTGCTATTTACGCGGAAACGATCGGGAATCCCAAGTTGGATGTACCCGATTTTGAAGCTCTGGCAAAAATAGCCCACGATGCCGGTATCCCGTTGGTGATCGATAATACAGTGGGTGTTGGTATTGTCCGGCCAATCGAGTATGGCGCGGATATTTTAGCTACTTCCGCCACCAAATACATCGGCGGTCACGGCACCTCGGTCGGCGGCGTAATCGTTGACGGTGGTAAATTCAAATGGAACAACGGCAAGTTCCCCGAGTTCACGGAACCCGACCCCAGTTATCATGGGCTGAAACACTGGGATACTTTCCAGGATTTTGCCGGGTTGGGAAACGTGGCTTTTATCTTTAAACTAAGGCTCCAGTGGCTTAGGGATGTCGGCGCGGCGCTGAGTCCATTCAATTCTTTCCTTTTCTTGCAAGGGTTGGAAACTCTACCTCTGCGGCAACAGAAGCACTCGTCAAATGCCCTGGAAATCGCCAGATTCCTGAGTAAACATCCAGCCGTAGCCTGGGTCAATTACCCCGGTCTGGAAAATAACCCCAATTATAAAATTGCCGCCAAATATCTTAAGGAGCAGTTCGGTGGATTGATCGGTTTTGGAATCAAGGGTGGGGTAGAACCCGCTAAAAAATTCATTGCCGCTTCCAAACTATTTTCTTTGCTGGCTAATATCGGCGATGCTAAATCACTCGTCATCCATCCGGCATCGACGACGCATCAGCAACTAACCGCCGAAGAACAAAAAGAAACCGGAGTTACCCAGGACTACATCCGGCTTTCCATTGGTTTGGAAAACGCCGAGGATCTGAAAGAAGATCTTGACCAGGCGCTAAAGCAAGCGGTTAAGTAAATTTAGTTCACCATACTGGAGCCAATATGGAAACCACAAACGAAGGCAACGCGGGTATAATCTCAACGCAATACTTTACGTTTGCCCAGCCACCAGATGAGATGAAGCTGGAAAACGGAGAGACTCTTGGACCGGTGACGCTGGCCTATGAGACCTACGGGAATCTCAACAAGGAAAGGTCAAATGCGATTCTAATCGTGCACGCCTTGTCCGGAGATGCTCACGTGGCCGGCATCAACCGGGAGAACGGAGACCCAGGCTGGTGGAACACGATGGTGGGACCGGGTAAGGCTTTCGATACTGGTAAATACTTTGTTGTCTGTTCCAATGTCATCGGCGGCTGCCGCGGTTCCACCGGGCCTTCGTCCATAAATCCCAAAACGGGCCGCAATTACGGCCTGAATTTCCCGCTCATCACAATCGGGGACATGGTCAACGCCCAGAAGCGTTTGATTGATTACCTGGGGATAAAGAAACTGCTGACAGTTGCCGGAGGCTCTATGGGCGGCATGCAGGTGCTGCAATGGATGGTTTCATATCCTGAAATGATACGAAGCGCCATGCCCATCGCCATCACCTTGAAACACTCACCGCAACAAATTGCTTTTAATGAAGTGGGGAGGCAGGCAATCATTGCGGACCCGAACTGGAAACAGGGGGACTATTACGGAGGACCGCCGCCGGTGACCGGGCTCGCTCTGGCCAGAATGGTGGGCCATATCACATACATGAGCGATCAATCGATGGAGGAAAAGTTTGGCCGGAGGTTCCGTAGTGAGAGGGTAAAGAATAAATTCGCCCAGGATTTTGAGGTGGAAGGCTACCTGCAAAATCGGGGCACGCATTTCGTGAAGCGTTTCGATGCCAATTCCTACCTGTATGTCACCAAGGCGATGGACTTCTTCGATGCGTCAAACGGTAAGCCGTTAGCCGAAACGTTCAAGGGGCTAAAGGCTAAAGTGATGGTCATCGCTTTTAAATCGGACTGGTTGTACCCGGCTTATCAGTCCCGTGAAATCGTCAGAGCTTGTAAAATGGCCGGGTTGGAAGTTACTTATTGCGAAGTGGATTCCACCTACGGCCACGATGCTTTCTTATTGGAAACGGAAGAATTAACTCATCTCATTGGTTATTTCCTGGAAAAGTTATTCCGGGGAGAGGTAACAGCGGAATATGAAATATAGTTTAGAAAAAATAGAAACCATTGCCATAGCGGAAATCGTCATGCCAAAATCATCTGTGCTCGACCTGGGATGCGGCGATGGTACTTTACTTTCGGTTTTAGTCAAGGACAAGAAATGCCGTGTACAGGGAATCGATATTGACGAACAAGCTATCTATAAATGTGTGGCACGCGGCTTAAGCGTGATGCATGGAGATATCGATACGGGTTTATCTGAATATGGAGACAATTCCTTCGATTACGTGATTCTCAACCAGAGTTTCCAACAGGTCAAGAAGCCGGATGTCGTTCTCAAAGAAGCATTGAGAGTGGGTAAGGAAGTGATCGTCAGCTTTCCGAACTTTGCGCATATATCGGCGCGTACGCAGATATTCTTTACGGGCAAGACACCGGTCACGCCATCGCTTCCTTTTGCATGGTACAACACCCCGAATCTGCATTTCTTGAGCATCTCTGATTTTCAGATGTTTTGCCGGAAAAGTAACATCCAAGTTAGCCGGTCTGTCTTTTTAGGTTCCCGGCACCGGGTGCGTTTTTTTCAAAACCTGCTGGCTTTAACCGGGATTTTTGTGATTTCCAACCAGGGAAGGGAATGATATGGTTGCATTCAATAATGTCTTAGAAGCGATTGGGCACACTCCTCTCGTTAAACTGAACAATATCACCCGGAATATCAAGTCATCCATCTATGTCAAAGTGGAGTACGTGAATCCCGGCGGAAGTATTAAGGACAGAGTAGCCAGGGCGATGATCGAGACTGCCGAGAAAGATGGGCTTTTAAAACCGGGGGGCACGATTATCGAAGCCACCGCCGGTAACACGGGGGTTGGACTCGCGCTGGTAGCCGCCGTGAAAAAATACCGCTGTATTTTTGTGCTGCCGGATAAAATGAGCCGAGATAAAATCGACCTACTAAAAGCTTACGGCGCCGAAGTAGTTATTACGCCCACTTCAGTATCTCCGGACTCCCCCGAAAGCTACAATGGAGTCGCTGACAGGCTTGCGCGGGAAATACCCGGCGCTTTCCGTCCAAATCAGTTTACGAATCCGGTTAACCCTCTGATCCATTACCTCACCACCGGCCCGGAAATCTGGGAGGAAACCGAGGGGGAAATCGATGTGCTGGTGGCCGGCATGGGCACCGGGGGCACGATCTCTGGTTCGGGTAAATACCTGAAAGAAAAGAACCCTGATATCCAAATCGTGGGAGCCGACCCGGAAGGTTCAATATTATCCGGTGACAGCCCCAAGTCTTATAAGGTGGAAGGTATCGGAGAAGATTTCATTCCTAGAACATTCGACAGGCAGGTAGTCGATGAGATGATCAGGGTAAGTGATAAAGAGTCATTTAACACCGCCCGCAGGCTGGCACGGGAAGAGGGGTTACTGGTAGGTGGTTCCTCGGGGACGGCGGTAGCTGCCGCGCTAAAATACGCGCAGCGGTTGGATAAACCCAAGTACATCGTAGTGATTTTACCCGATACTGGGAGGAACTATCTGACCAAGATATTTTCTGATTCATGGATGCAGGAGTACGGCTATTGGGGCGAAGTCCAACCTCAAGTAATAAAAGTCGGGGATATACTCTCTCAGAAAAGGGGCATCCCGATGGTAATTAAGGTTGAACCGCAAGATATTCTCAGTAAAGTAGTGCAGGTGTTGCATGAATATAATATCTCACAAGTGCCCGTGGTCATTGGAGATGAAGTCGTTGGTAGTTTGAATGAGGCCTCTCTTATGAAACTGCTTTATGACGGCGTGGATTTAACCAAACAGGAGGTATCTGCCGTTATGGGGAAACCACTGCCAACGATCGATGAGGATGTTGATGTTAGTGAGGCTTACAGGCTTTTGCTTTCAGGCACTATCGGACTTGTCGTCACAAGGAATAAAACCCTTACCGGCATCCTTACCCGGTCCGATTTGATCAATTACTGGGCACAGTGGAAGAGAGAAAAATGAGATTTGAAACCGGTGCAATACATTTTGGACAGAGCTCTGATCCGGCCACCGGCGCGATATCGGTTCCGGTTTATCAGACGTCTACCTATCAGCAGGAAGCCATCGGCAAACACAAAGGCTATGAATACTCCCGGACCGGCAACCCGACACGAGCCGCGCTGGAAAATGTGCTGGCGTTTCTTGAAGGCGGTAAATACGGGCTGGCGTTCGCTTCCGGATTAGCAGCAACGACAGCGGTTATCAATTTGTTGCAGTCAGGTGACCACGTCGTCATCGGTGACGACGTATATGGAGGTACTTACCGGCTATTCGAGAAAATATTTAAACGCTGGGGATTAGAGACTAGTTATGTGGATGTTAACAGTCCTGCTGCGTTCGAGAAAGAGATCCGGAAAAACACCCGGCTTATCTGGATAGAAACACCCACAAATCCGCTACTTAAAATCGTGGATATTAAATGTCTGGCCGGGATTGCCCGCGCTAAGAAAATCCTCTTTGCAGTGGATAATACTTTCGCCAGTTCCTATTTTCAACAGCCACTAAAGTTGGGAGCGGATATTGTAGTGCACAGTACCACCAAGTATATTTCCGGTCACAGCGATGTAATCGGTGGGGTGGTAGTCACGAATAATGCGCAGGTTTATCATGATATCAAGTTCTACCAGAATGCTGCCGGGGCGGTACCCGGTCCCTGGGATTGCTGGTTAACCTTAAGGGGCATCAAGACTTTATCAATCAGAATGAGAGAACATGAAAGGAACGCGTTGTATATTGCCCGCCATTTGGCAAAGCACTCGGCGGTGGATAAAGTCTTTTACCCGGGACTCCCGGACCATCCTCAACACGCCCTCGCCAAAAAACAGATGACCGGTTTCGGCGGCATGCTGAGCATCGAGTTGAAAGGTGGATTGCCGGCGGTCGAGAAATTCGTATCCGGATTAAAAGTGTTTATGCTGGCGGAAAGCCTTGGCGCTGTGGAATCACTGGTTTGTTATCCTCCGAAAATGACTCATGCTTCACTGCTGGATGAAGAGAGGCAGAAACGCGGTATCAAAGATAATCTTGTCCGGTTATCTATCGGGATCGAAGACAAAAAGGATCTTTTAGAAGATCTAAATCATGCATTAGTGAAAGCATTATGATTCCCGAGCTACGACCAATCGAAGGATTACAAAAAAGCTATCATGGGAATCATTTTACAAAACGGTGTATTGACAAATAGCGGGCGGTTTACCCCGATCGTCACGCTCTCACACTCCTAGGTCTTGAATAATAAAAGAATATGAAAA
>JAQTOJ010000093.1 GCA_028713395.1 Dehalococcoidales bacterium
GGTAAAGATGACAGCCAACAGCCCCAGTACAAACGTCGGGAAAAAGGCGGCGATCGAGCCCGCTAATGCCATGCCCCAGAATTTTCGCTGCACTGCAAAGATACCGCCTACCAGGGCGACCACGCTGCTTAAAAACATCGGAATTCCGATCGTCCAGAGAATCGCCAGGACGTTGGGTTCATAATAACCGTTCCAATCGTTCACCCAATGTCCCGCGCTGCCGACCGCGGCTATGGCGATCAGCATGCCAAAACTGGCGAGCAGACCGATCACACCGCTGACGATGGTCAGGATACCGGCTGTTTGAGGTTTCCATGTTTTTTTCATTTTAAGAACTCCCGTTCTATTTATTTCAGCTATTTACGGCTGATAGTGTCATCATACTTCTCAGGAAACCGGGGGCGCATCGCTTTTACGGATTATTTGTTGCTCCACCCTGGGGAGGATATTTTAGGAAACACCGCACTCCTTAAGGGGGATGCAAAATATACCCGTTTGAATTAATATTAGAGCCGTGAAGATTATCAGGAAGATACTTGGCTGGTTCGATATCCACCCCGGTAGCGCGGATTTCTTGATCACTCTGGCATTTGCCGTTCTTGCTCTGCTCAATCTCTATGTGAACTGGGGTGTTGATACCCAATTATCGTCCGGTTATGCCATCATTCTCACCCTGCTGGTTGTTTTGCCGCTGATCTTGAGGCGGCGTTATCCCCTTGGGGTGCTGACATTCATGAGCATTGCGCTGGCGGTATTCCGGTCGCTCAATATCCCAGAAAGCTCATTTACATTATATGCGTTGTTATTGGCGTATTTTGGCGCTGGGGCATACGGGCAAAAAGAATACCGTAACTGGGTGCGTGTTTCTACCGCCAGTTTGATCATAGGGCTGCTGGTTTACTCTATTTTTTTCCAGCAGCGCGCCGCCGATGTCCCTGCCCGGACTATCCTCTACCAGCTCTCCGTGGTGTTCCTGAATGTGTTTCTATTTGGTGCGGCATGGTGGATCGGCGAGGTGTTCCGCAGCCGGCAACAGCGGGAAATGGAGTTACAGGAGCGCACCATGCAATTGGAAAAAGAGCGAGATGAAAATGCCCGGCGTGCCGTGATGGACGAAAGAGTGAGAATTGCCCGCGAACTACACGATGTGGTGGCGCACCACGTGAGCGTCATGGGTATTCAAGCCGGAGCCGCGCGGCGGATTTTGAAACAGCAACCGGAAAAAGCCAATGATGTTTTGATTCAGATAGAAGCTTCCAGCCGTCAGGCAGTGGCGGAACTACAGCGGCTGTTGGGTTTTCTTCGGGAACAGAATCAGGTTGACGATATTACTCCTCAGCCGGGGTTAAAGCAACTGGATGCCCTGGTGGCGCAGATGCGTCTGACCGGTCTGCCGGTTTCTGTACTCATTGAAGGTGAAGCGAAAGATCTGCCATCGGGGGTGGATTTGTCCGCCTATCGCATTATCCAGGAGGCTTTGACCAATACCCTGAAACACGCCGGCCCGGCGAATGCCAGCGTGGTTATTAAATATTTAGGGGCTGAGCTGGAGTTGGAAATCAGGGATGACGGGAAAAATCCCGCCCCGGAAATTACGAATAAAGGCCGGGGATTGATCGGCATGCGGGAGAGAGTCACTCTTCATGGTGGCGAGTTCCAGGCCGGACCTTTGCCCGAAGGTGGTTTCATGATTACCGCCAGATTACCGTTAACAGGATGGATTAAATGAGTATAAAAGTGCTTTTAGTTGACGACCAGGCAATGGTGCGGGCGGGCATTCATATGATTCTGGAAGCCGAGAACGACATTAAAGTGGTGGGTGAAGCTGAGGATGGCGCCAAAGCATTTGCCGCCGTTCTAAAATCCAAGCCGGACGTAGTGTTAATGGATATTCAGATGCCGGTGATGAACGGATTGGAAGCTACTGCCAAAATAACACAGATTCCCGGCAATTCCAGCCGCGTGTTAATCCTGACCACCTTCGAACGGGACGATTATGTGTTCGAGGCGTTAAGGGCAGGCGCCAGCGGTTTTATACTGAAGAATGCTCCGCCTGAAGATTTAATCGAGGCGGTGCGCGTGGTCGCAGCGGGGAATGCTCTACTCGCGCCTTCCGTCACCCGGCGTATTATCAATGAGTTTGCCCGGCGTCCCTCTCACGTCTCGGTCAAAGATAACTTGAAATCGCTCACCGAACGGGAGATAGAAGTGCTGCGGTTGATCGCTAAAGGCAAGACCAATGCGGAAATTGCGGTGGATTTGTTTGTGGGCGAGACCACCGTGAAAACCCATATCTCCAACCTGCTCACCAAACTGGACTTACGTGACCGAGTACAGGTGGTGGTTTACGCCTACGAAACTGGCCTGATACAACCCGGCGCCGAATAAATATTTCCAATAGGGCGGCGTTTGGGGAGCTGCGGCACTAATTTTGACCCAACTCGCTTTGACATATACACTGATGGCTTAACCGGAAGGAAAAGGATGAGTGACAAAATGCCTTATAAGTACATTATTTTGAGTGCAGAAAACAATATTGCTACTTTAACCATCAACCGACCGGAAAGCCGTAATGCGCTGAACGATGAGGCGATGCGGGAGTTCAAGGATGCGCTGCATCAAGTAGAGAAAGACGCGGCTACCAGAGTGTTAATCATAACCGGTGTCGGCACGTCTTTCGTCGCGGGTTTTGACATGAAGGACATTAATGAGATGACCCGGGACGGATTCGTGGAATATGTGAAACTGGAATCGGAAATCTTCAACCTGGTGGAATGTTTTGAGAAACCGGTGATCGGCGCGGTCAACGGGTACGCCATTGGCAATGGGTTCGAACTAGCTTTGTCCTGTGACATCAGAATTGCTTCGGAAAAAGCCAAATTCAGCTACCCTGAAACCAAATTCGGTTGGCTGGCGCCGGTCCAGCGTCTCAGCCGGATCGTCGGCATGGGCAAAGTAAAGGAAATCCTTTACACAGGTAGATTTGTGGACGCTCCGGAAGCGGCAAAATTAGGGCTGGTTAATAAAGTAGTCCCGCCGAACGATCTCATGATGGAAGCCCGTGCTATGGCGCAGCAGATTGCGGCGGTGGCGCCTCTGGCGGTGAAATTGACCAAACAAGAAGTTAACAGCTATATTGCTCAGGTTGAGGGTGAATATGCCTTCAATATGGATTCCTGTGTCAAGTGCTTCCGTTCACAAGACCTCATGGAAGGCATGGCCGCCTTTAGAGAAAAACGAGCGCCGCGGTTCCAGGGCAAATAGTCCAGTACCGAAGCTTGCATAAGTTGACCTGACTTGAGAGTGAGGTGTGTCTCGGTACGATATTTTTATGGTATACTTTTTTAGTGGATGCCAGCGTAGCTCAGTGGTAGAGCAATGGTTTCGTAAACCATCGGCCAAGAGTTCGACTCTCTTCGCTGGCTCCAGCAAAAGTTTGACGTTTCACGCCTGAAAAGGCTATAATCAAATTCGTTGGCGTGATTTTTACCACGTCCTCAGACGGGTCGTTAGCTCAGTTGGTAGAGCATTTGACTTTTAATCAAGTGGTCCTGGGTTCGAGTCCCAGACGACCCACCACTCAAACTTCTCTAACCTTACCCTGCCATCCTCGAAATAACGGCTACGGCAGGATGCAGGCATTACTTTTAACGTGGTGCGGTTACCAATGCGATGCAAGATTACATTTGTCCTACCAATACGTCCTTTACGTTCCAAGAAATCCCACATCGTCAATAAACCCTGTACTCTCCAAAGCTGAGCGTTGACATTATCCATATTACGGACAAGGAAAGAAGGAGACGCGCCGCCAGTGGCGGCGCCGACCGCCTGGCTAACAACGCTATTTTGCTTGTTATTGTTTTTTACCATTTTCGTTTTCTCTCAATTCCCTAGCCCTGTCTTTATATATCTCCCCATAGAGCCCGTGATCAACGAAGAATTTCTTGACAGCCTTTTTGGTACTCTTGTCCGTATTAGGATCCTCATCCCTAAGCGATCTTCTGATACTATCAAGCACATCCTCGTGAGTAAACTCTCGTTCCTCTCCCTTGATAGCTACAAAATTCATGCCAACAACATTCAATACACTCAGTATCATGTATGCTTGCCCCAGATTCTTAGCCTTTATCTTCTTTGATAAGCTGTGCCAGTGATTTTTCACAGACTGATATTGAATGCCTAAAATTGCGGCTGCTTCTTTATTGTTATGCCCCTCAACGAGTAACGCAAAGACTTCAACTTCTCTTCTAGAAATCCCAAGTTTCCGCGCATCCTCCAACCATTCATAACTTGGGCGTATGACCGCTTTTGTTTCAGAAGGTATTCTATACTCACTCATCTTTTCCCTCAGTTCTGTTAGTAAGTACTACAGTACTATTATTTATGGAGTTTGTCAAGTCGTCTTTTAAGAGTAATCTTATCTTGATATAGACCTAAAGACGTGATAGACTTCCACCAATACAATATTCCTATCTGGAGGTAAATATGCCTGACGAACAATATAAATGGGATGATGTTACTGCCAAAATTGTTATCGATGCGTTAAATGCCAAAGCCCCAAATCCTGGGCCATGTCCCATTTGTGGGAAAAGGAATTGGCAATTACATCCTGGTTTTGTTTTCTTTAGCCTTTCAGACACTTATGGTACGACTAAATTCGGAGGAACAGGATTACCTTGTATTTCGTTGAATTGCTCTGGGTGTGGGAATACCCAATTCCTCAACATACTAGCTCTCGGTATACTTCCCCTCCTTGAAAAAAAAGCTCAAGAGCAAAAGGTTGGGTAGATGACATGGAAACGAAAAAAGACACAACTAATGTTCCAAAATATGGATTAGCAGATAATACCCAAACTATAGAACATAGAGGTCCTCCGGAAGTTGTTTCATTGAATAAATATCACTTAATCTTAATACTTGAAAGGTTAAAAAAAGGCAAGAGACAGCCTACATTTTCTGACACATGGGCTTGGCTGGGTACATTTTTAACACTTCTCATCGTTGTATTCGAGAACCGTAGTACTGGCGCAACTGATGTTTCATCTCAATCTCAATTATTTTTAGGTTTGTCCACTCCAACGTGGAACGGTATTTTTTGTGTTGCGATGGTTATATCGGGTGCAGTGTTAATCGTATATTTAGTTAAAGCTATTTTATCTAATAAAGAACTTTCTAAAACCCCAGAGCAAGAAGTGGACGAGGTATGTAAAAAACTAGCAAAGGACAATGAACGACTTAACGCTATAAAAACATCAACTAAATAACATTAGCTCGTTTGCTAACGTTTTTGCTAACCAACCCTGCATTATTTTTGATGACTTCAAGGTACGTCAAAGGACAAATTGAAGCTAATCAAATACTTTGAGTTACCCAGAATTACGCTCAATGACGTTCTTTTTGTATCTTTTAATCAAGTGGTCCTGGGTTCGAGTCCCAGACGACCCACCACTCAAACTTCTCTAACCTTACCCTGCCGCCGGATTTCTACTAATATCAAACATCCTGTATTTTGTACCTATCACAATTTCCGCTGGTCTACACCAATAAGGTATAATATTGTCTGGAGTTACGCGAAACTCAGTTTACATAGAGTTCCAATTTGTGATAGCTTATGTATCGGTCGGGAAGATACGAAACCTGACGATATTTCAGTATTTATTAACTAGTTAAGGCAAAAAAATGCAGGCAGTTGTTCTCGCCGGGGGTTTGGCGACCAGATTGGGGGATATTTCTAAAAATAGACCCAAATCCCTGATAGATATTGATGGCAAACCGTTTTTATATTACCAGTTGGATTTTATGAAAAAAGCCGGGATCACTGATGTGGTCTTGTGCATCGGCCATCTTGGAAATCAAATTGAGGATGTTTTCGGTGATGGCCGAAAATGGGGTGTCAACATCCAATACAGTGTTGAAAAAACACTATTAGGAACCGCTGGCGCTATTAAGAATGCCGGGCATTTGCTGGAAGACACTTTTTTTACCGTGTATGGAGATTCATATTTCCAACTTAATTTCAAAGATATCTTGCAATATTTCCAAAGTCGTAATAATATAGCTCTGATGACTGTTTTGCGGAATCATGATTCTTACGACCGCAGTAATACCGCCATCGAAGGTGAGCTTGTGACCGGATATGATAAAAGAAATACCTTAGGCACAATGGTATATGTTGATTACGGGCTCAATCTTTTTCGCAAGGGTTTTCTGGAATATATACCCGCTGATAAAAATACCGGGTTGGAATCTGTTTTTACTCAACTGATAGAGGAACGCCAATTGCTCGCTTATGAAGTTAAAGACCGTTTTTATGAGATCGGTTCTGTAAAAGGGTTACACGAATTTACAGAATATATCCGGAGTAAAAAATGATCGTTTCCAGAGCCCCAACCAGAATTACACTTGGTGGCGGCGGCACCGACCTCGCCTCGTATTATTCCAAATACGGCGGTTTTTTGATTGCCGGGGGTATAAATAAATATTGTACGATACTGGCCACGAGAAGATTCTACGATACTATCAGGCTAAGTTATTCTGCGGCGGAAATGGTCAATCGTCCGGCTGAAATTAAACACCCCATTTTCCGGGCAAGTCTGGAACTGATGCATATTGAATCCGGCATTGAGTTGCATTCTTCCGCCGATGTTCCCGCTGGTTCTGGTTTAGGGTCTTCCTCATCGTTTACGGTCGCTTTGCTAAATGCCTTACACGCTTACACCCGCGATTATGTGAATCAGAAACAACTGGCGGAAGAAGCCTGCAAAGTAGAAATAGATATCCTTGGTGAGCCTATTGGGAAACAGGACCAGTATATGGCGGCTTTTGGCGGCCTGACTTGTTTGTCGTTTGAAAAAGACGGCGAAGTAGTCGTTGAACCTTTACGCATCGCTGATGATATGCTGGACCAATTGGAAAACAACCTCTTGCTTTTCTTCACTGGTAAAGAAAGAAGCGCCTCGGAAATATTATCCGATCAAAATATCAGAAGTCAGGCTCAAGATCCCAATATGATCCAGAACCTGCACAAAACCAAAGAAATCGGCTTATTAACGCGTCGGTATCTGGAAGCGGGCAACTTGGACACCCTTGGTGAACTGTTCAACGAACATTGGGAAAACAAGAAAAAACGCTCTGCCGGTATGACAGATCCCAGGATAGACGAATATTACGAAACCGCTATGCACAACGGTGCCTTAGGTGGGAAATTGATTGGCGCCGGTGGAGGAGGTTTCCTTATGTTTTACTGCCGAAACGGCTCTAAACCCAAACTTATACGATCAATGCAAAAGGCCGGCTTGAGGTGGGAAAGATTCCGCTTCGATCATGATGGCGCCAAACTACTGGTCAATACTTTTACACGAAACTAAAGGCTTCCTTGAAATTGATATATACATAGGCAAAGGAGTAACCATGTCATATACCCGCCAATACCTGGAAGAAGTTAACAGATTGCAGATCAGCTTGATGTCAATGCAATTGACAAACTCGTTGATGTTATTACGGAGATACGGGGAAAAAACGGGCGTCTCTTTTT
>JAQTOJ010000094.1 GCA_028713395.1 Dehalococcoidales bacterium
ATGATACTCAAGACTAACCCCATGGTGGCCAGTCCCAGGCAGATGATAAAGGCTATTTTGTACTGTCCGGTGGCATCAAAAATTGCTCCCGCCAGCGGCGGCGCTAAAGTGATACCGAGATTGGTGAATAACCCCAGTACGGCCATGATCGTTCCCAGGGAACGCACCCCGAACATACCTGAGGGAACGGCGGTTTCCATAGGCACAAAGGTTCCATAGGCAAGACCGAAAATCACAGTGAAAATAAAGAACGACCATTCTCCCGGAGACCAGACCAGTAAGGCCATGCCGGTGACGGCAAAAATAAGGCTGATACACAGCGCCGCCCGTGTGCCTAGTTTATCCGAGATGGGGCCGATAGAAAGCCGCCCGATAATGCTGGTGGCGCCGATGATGGAGACAGCGCTGGCGGCAACGATGGGGGAAATACCGATATCGCGGGCGTGGGCGACGATGTGGACGTACATGACATTCAGACAGGAGAAAAACCCGAGCAAGGCACCGCCGAAGAGCCAGAAACCAGGTGTTTTTATGGCATCTTTCAGGGACATGCCGGTGTTCACCGGCATCGCGGATTTTTCATTGCGCGGTAATGCGGCGCCGTAAGGGGGAATGCCCATTTCTCCGGGGTCTTTTTTCAGGAACTGCGCCATGACGGTGATGGCGATAATGTTGGTAATGCCAAGGATGATACAAGCCTTTTGCCAGGTAAAAGCATCGATGAGCAATTGTGTCACCGGCGGCCAAACCGCTGCGCCCAAACCGAAACCGACGACGGCGATGCCGATGGCGGTGGATTGCTTCACAGCGAACCAACGCGGCACGGAGGAAATAATCGGGATATAAATCAAGGCCTGCGCGCCGCCCATAGTCAAACCCCAAGCCAGCAGCACGTGCCAGAGTTCCGTGACCTGCGACATCAATAAAAAGCCGCCGCCGATCATCAACCCGGCAGCGGTGACAAGATAGCGCGGTCCGTATTTATCCGAAAGGCGACCGGAAACCAGTGATACAACGGCGCTGAAGGCGGAGGCAATGGAAGGCGCCCAGGATATGGCGCCACGGTCGAGATCCAGTTGTTTGGTGATGGGTAGTAAAAACACGCCGAAGGTGTTGAACCGCATGGAATAAAAACTGAAAATGGCGGCCCCGAGCGCGGCGATCACCCAACCGTAATGGAGGCGTTTCATTTTGTGCACACCTTTATGTTGACGGGATGATACCCGGAAAAAATCGATGAGTGATGATTTGAACCCCCTAAAGCCCCCGGTCTTGGGGGACTTTTTTAAGTCCGGGGGACACCCCCAGCGTCCCCGACAGAAGGTATGATGTGCTTCTTATGTATCTTGCCGGCAGTGCCAATAATGAGCCTCCCTTTTCTAAAGGGAGATACCGCAGGATTTCAAAGCCCCCTTAATCCCCCTTTTCTAAAGGGGGAGAGAACAGGCGTGTTTTCGGCAGGAGACTACTTCCAGCCGAGGACTTTTTCCACAGCTTCCGGCGTGGCCGAGATACGGGCGAAAGGCGGCACATCCTTGAGAGCGATGTCCGCGTCTTTCAAACCATTGCCGGTGACGATGCAGACGATTTTCTTGCCTTTGAAATCCCAGCCCTGGCTCTTTAATTTGAGCAAACCGGCCAGCGGCGCGGCGGAGGCGGGTTCCCCGAAGACGCCTTCTTTGGTGGCCATGAGGTGATAGGCTTTGAGAATTTCTTCGTCGGTGACCATATCGATAATACCGCCGGATTCATCGCGGGCGGCGGTGGCTTTCTGCCAACTGGCGGGATTGCCGATGCGGATGGCGGTGGCAATGGTCTGAGGATGCTCCACGATTTTATTTTCCACGATGGGGGCGGCGCCGGCGGCCTGGAAGCCCATCATTTTGGGTAATTTCCTGGCTTTGCCGAGTTTATAATATTCGGTGTAGCCCTTCCAGTAGGCGGTAATGTTACCGGCGTTGCCGACCGGAATAAAGTGATAATCAGGGGCATCTCCGAGGGCATCTACGATTTCAAACGAACCGGTCTTTTGTCCTTCGATGCGGTAAGGGTTAAGGGAATTGACCAGTGTCACCGGGTGGGTCTCCGTGAGCTTGAGCACAATTTGCAGCGCTTGATCAAAGTTGCCATCGATGGTGACAATCTTCGATCCGTAGACGATGGCCTGCGCCAGTTTCCCCAGCGCGATTTTGCCTTCCGGCACCATGATAATGCAGTTCAGGTTGTTATAGGCGGCATAAGCGGCAGCGGAGGCGCTGGTGTTGCCGGTGGAAGCGCACATAATGGCTTTGCTGCCGTCCTCGATGGCCTTGGCAACGGCAAAGACCATGCCGCGGTCCTTAAAGGAGCCGGTGGGATTGCAGCCTTCCAGTTTGAAGTACAGCTCCTTGCAACCGATGTCCTTTACCAGATTGCGGCTCTGCACTAAAGGCGTATCGCCTTCCCCAAGGGTGAACATGGGGGTTTTGGCGGTAATGGGCAGGTATTCTTTATAATGCGCTAAGACTCCAGCTTTCATCGTCTCTCCAAAGTAAACAGCAATAGTTAATTGTACTCACATACCCGGAGAATGTGCAACGGGTTATCAGTATAAGGGTCTACTTGCATTTGGTTGATGTTGAATGAAGTATGGCGATTCTTACACAACGACCCACTCTACAGTAACGAAGTTGCTGTTTACCTCTCCTGCAGGGAGGGACTTTTTATTAACGAGAGGGGCGGTTAGCCCCCTCTCGAACTCCCTTTAATGGCAAACCCGGTTGTAAAAGCACGCCCATAGAAGAAGCATTCGTTTTGGTTTTGGAAGCCGATTTTGTTGATTGAGCAATTTTCGTGCGTAAATTGGGGAGAAAACCGGTATTCAATTAGTAAGGTACGCTCGATTCGTTTTGACAGATAATTTAAACTCGAAAACCTGATTCCCAAGCACAAATACCTAAACTCTAAATACGAAATCCGAAATACTAAATCCCGATAAATACGGGATGCGGACAAGAGCGGCACAATATCAAAATACAAAATAACAAATCCGAATAACAGGTATTCGTTTTGTGAAAACAGAGGTGGGTTAGAGACCCTGATGAGCGGTTTATTGTAAGCTAAAGGCTTCAAAGTATTGTAGGACGGAGAGGGATAAGGGAGCAAGGGAGTTTTGACGCGGGTTGGGTGAATAACCAAGAAACAAGCACCAAATAACAAACAAATATTAATTGCTAATATCCAGGCACGGAAAACGGCAGTATATATTGGTAAAAATCACCGATCGGTTTTTTGTTATGAAAAATTTATTCCATCATTGGGAAGTAGATAGAAAAAAGGCTTCCTTTGCCCTCTTCACTTTCAACAGTGATTTTGCCTTTATGAAGCTCAATGATGCGTTCGCAAATAGCTAGTCCCAGTCCAACCCCGCTTTCCTCCCGTGGATGGGCTTTATTGACTCGATAAAAACGTTTAAAAATGTTGGTTATCTCATCGGGGGGGATACCAATTCCGGTATCCTGTATCTGTACCCGGACAAAATGTCCTACCGTATCAAGCGATATTTTTACTTCACCCCCGGCCGGCGTAAATCTGATAGCATTGTCCAGTAGATTTAGAAATAACTCTTTGATCAATACTCTATCCCCATTTATCCGGGGGGTGGGCAGGGCGCTTAAGGTGATTTTTATGTTTTTATTTTCTGCCAGCACATCTGCATCCTGAGATAATTCAATTAACAGGGTTTGCAGGTCTAGATTTTCCAAACATAATTGTTGCATCGATGTGTCGCGGGCTAAAAACAACAAACGGTCAACAACGGATGACATATGGGCTGTTTCCTTGGCAATCACTTCCAAAGCTCTCCGGTATTCTGTCTGATTTCTAGGTTTTTTTAGAGCTAAAGTAGATTCGCCATGGATTATCGCCAAGGGTGTACGCAGTTCATGAGAGGCGTCCGCCGTGAAGCGTTTTTCACGGTTAAAAGCCCCTTCCAATCTTTCAAACATACGGTTTAATGTCGATGCTAATTTACCTAATTCATCATCATTTAAAACGTCAATCCGACGATTCAGATTTACTTCCCCAATATCATTGGCAGTTTGCGTAATATCGTGAATAGGTTTAAGGACTTTTCTGGTAAGAAAATACCCTAATAACCCGGCTAAAACTAAGGTGGCCAACCCGGCAATGATCATAGAACGTTTAAAATCAGACAATATCTGTGTAGCAGTTTCTTGAGTTGATACTAAAAACTCATAACCACCGGCAGTGTTTACAGTTGATGGGACGACATACATATAAACATCAACCGATTTCGGTATACTGCGAAATACTGCGGCATCGATTTTCAAGGTGAGTAAACCCGTTGGAGTAGTAATCGTAAAATCCGAGGTCTTAATAATACGGTCGTCTAGTTTTAAACCCATAGAAAATAGCGGCGATTGACTGGAGTAATTAATGAAATCGATCTTATCCAAACCAATAACATTGATTACCTCATCGGTTGAAATTACCTGTGCTTTGTATAATTGGGTATGGAGAGTAAAGTTTTGGTTATAGCTACGGGATAATATAAAATACATTGAAAAGCTCAAGAACACCAATAGAGCGAAAATAACCAGTAGATACCATAATGTGAGACGTGTTTGTATGTTTATTGATTTCATTTTTGTATCAAGCGATAGCCTGCACCGCGAATAGTTTGGATATGGCCTGGCTTCCCTTTAATATCGATTTTCCTACGTAAACGCTGGATGTACGCCTCAATGAGATTTGATTCGCTGTTCAAGGATAGATTCCAGCAATGGTCTTCCAGCATTCTGCGAGTTATTACAATATTGGGATTGGCGATAAAATATTCAAGTATACAAAATTCTTTATTAGTCAGATCGATCGGTGTATCACCTCGTACTACCTGATGCGTCTGTCTATCCAGTGATATATCACCGATACGTAGCAAAGAATTGCCAGCGCTTATTTCTCTCCTCAACAAGGTTCTGATCCTTGCAGACAATTCGCTGAAATCGAAAGGCTTTACCAGATAATCATCCCCGCCACCGTCCAATCCTTTGACGCGCGCTTGAACACTATCTTTTGCGCTAAGGAAAAGGATTCTTGTTTTTATACCCTTCATCCGTAAGCTAGCGCAAATTTCAAAACCGTCTTTAAGAGGCAGCATAATATCCAAAATAATGAGATCAAAAGAAATAGTCGTCCCGAGTAATTCGCCTTCTCTCCCGTCATATGCCACGTCAACCGCATACCCTTCTTCGGTTAGGCTGCGCCTTATTAGTAAAGCCAGATTCCTTTCATCTTCGATTACTAAAATTCTCAATCCCGTTGCCTCGTGAAATATTGATAGTTATTGTTACAAAAATATAAATAAATATCAAATAATTCATCTTCTATTTATTTTTGGTTCATCCGGTATTGATTTGCATTAGTTATACTACTCTTATATAGATAATAAGGAGGTGAGGAGAAGGGAATAATCTATTAGAATTGCATCAAAGATATGAATTTAAGGAGCAAAATGTTAAAAAGAAATTGGTTGAAAATCTTTGTAACACTGGTTTTAGCAACCGGGCTGTTTGGGGTAAATGTAGTATTTGCCGATGACAGCCCTGGTGATCAGTCAACAGGGCGGGGAGGCGGGTATGTGAAAGATGGAAAGACTGTTCAGTTTATCTCCGGAATCGAAACTGATGGAATGATCATGCAAGATTTCTCAGGAATGACTGCCGCCGAAATTGACGCAAAATACAAAATGTCTCCTGAGGAAGAGGCTAAAATCGTTCATGAAGTGCCACCCTGTCCGGAAATAACCATCGATGGCATTCTTTACAAATCAGAAGATATCCATAAGTTCGATGGGCAGCAGCTTGGTTTTACCACCGACTCGAGCGGTACGTTGTATGCTTTTACCACCGAAGAAGGAATTGCCAAGTTCCGTGAGGCACAAAAATAACGTATATCTGTTTAGGTAATAGGACGCTCATTCCTCTGAGTGTGCTTTATTGTCATTCGTGATAATGCATGATGTTAAAATCAGAAGCCGTTTATATATTCAGAATTCAGGTATTCGTTTTCAGGATTTTTTTATTTGCACCTAGAGACAGGCGGGTGCTAGAATTGCTTTCAAGATGGAATACATGACTGAGGCAATCTCGCTGGCGATGCTGGCAATGGGGCATGTCAGCCCTAACCCCGCGGTGGGGTGCGTGATCGTGAAAAACGGGGCAGTGGTCGGCAAGGGTTACACGCAACCGCCCGGTTCCGCGCACGCGGAAATTGTGGCGTTGACCGAAGCCGGTGAACTAGCGAAAGGCGCTACCCTTTACACCACACTGGAGCCGTGCTGTCATTACGGACGCACGCCGTCCTGCACGAAAGCTGTGATTAACGCCGGCATCAAAGAAGTCCACGCGGCGATGCTGGATCCGAACCCGGTGGTCTGCGGCAAAGGTAAAGAAGAGCTGGAAACCGCCGGGATCAAAGTAATCTTAGGGGAATGCGCCGAACAAGCGGCCGATATTACCGCTGCGTACACCAAATATATCACCACCGGCGAGCCGTTTATCACCGCCAAGTTTGCGATGAGCCTGGATGGGAAAATCGCGACCCGCACCGGCGATTCCAAGTGGATCAGCAGCGAGGAATCACGCCGGTTCGTGCATTACCTGCGGTATACCTCGGACGCGATACTGGTGGGCGTGAATACCATTCTTGTCGATGACCCCCAATTAACTTACCGTTTATGCACGCGCGGCGGCATTGCGAAAAGGCAGCCGCTACGCATTATATTGGATACCCTGGGGCAAACCCCTGTCACCTCACGGATCTTTCACGAGCCGGGCAGTGTGTTGATGGCGGTGGGGGATGAAATTGCTCCAGCCCAAAAAAAGGCCTATCTGAAAGCCGGGGCGGAGGTGATGGTGCTGCCTTCAAAACGGGGACTAGTCGACCTTGCGGCGTTGTTCAAATCCCTGGGGGCGCGGCAGATTGCCAGCGTGCTGGTGGAAGGCGGCTCGACCGTGCTCGGTTCTTTATTCGACGCCGGATTGGTGGATAAAGTTTTCGCCTTTATCGCGCCCACGATCATCGGAGGCAAAACAGCGGTGACGGCCGTCGGCGGTAAAGGCACCGCGGAAATGATCGATGCCATCAAACTCGAACAGGTTAATACACGCTTATTTAACGGCGACTTCATGGTTTGCGGTCATGTGAGGAAGACATAATGTTTACCGGTATCACGGAAGAACTGGGGAAAATCAGCGCCATCCAACCGAACAAGCTGACCGTCAGCGCGCGCAAGGTATTAGAAGGAACGAAGGTCGATGATAGTATTGCGGTGAACGGTATTTGCCTGACAGTGGTGAATAGCAACGCTAATAGTTTTACTGTGGATGTGATGCCGGAGACTTCAAAACGCACGACCTTCGGGCAATGGCGGGAATCCCCATGAAGGCGAGGCTTACCGCCCCGCCGGTGCCGTGGTAGTGCGCAGTGATGATGG
>JAQTOJ010000095.1 GCA_028713395.1 Dehalococcoidales bacterium
TTCGGCGGTATCGGCTATATGATGGATTCTCCCATGCAGCGCCATTTCCGTGATGCCAAGTTGACCACCATTTATGAAGGCACGACGGAAGTACAACATATGGTCATTGCCCGTTCGGTCATGAGATAACTGATCGATAGGGGTTGAATAGGGGGCTGAATTGTGAGCGATACCGAATAAGCACGTAGATAATCTGTAGCAGCTAGCGCTCACCATTACCGGTATCGACACTCGCGAAAATATTTGCGCCGGATTCCTTCATCGTCATTGCGAGGAATCCGCCTGAGGCGGGCGACTCGGCAATCTCAGAGGGGGGCAGTCTATTTTTCAGATTGTTTCCGTGCATGGTGTATATTGCCCCTGGCTAGAGAGGCGAATATCGCCGCAAAGCAACTGATCGCCGCGATCAGGAAAATCACGTGTGTACTGGTGATAAAAGCCGGATGATTTTCTTGCGTGATCTTTACCTTTCCGATGACCATCGCAAACACCACCATCACTACACCCATGGAAAGCATCATTCCTATCTGGCGCATCGTCGCCAGCGTGGCGGAAGCAAATCCGTAAACCTTCTGATCGGCGGAACTCATAATAGCATTGGTGTTCGGTGAAGAGAATAACGCAAACCCGAAACCCAGCAAAACCAGCGCCCCCACGATGTAAACCACCGGGGTGTTCTGTGTCAGAAAAATCAGCATGGCTATGCCAATTGTGGTCACCGCCATGCCCGCTGATGCCAGCGCGCGCGGCTCCACCCGGTCCGATAGTTTACCGAATATCGGTGAAAATACCGCCTGGATGGCAGGACTGGAAACTAGAATAAAACCGGCCGTTTCTGAAGAGAAGCCCTTGATCTCTTGCAAGTACAGACTTAAAACAAAGGAAACCGCCCAGGTGCCGCTGTAATTCACCAGCGCCGCCAGGTTGGAAAAAGCAAAACCCCGGTTCTGCCGGAAAAGGTTCAGGTGGATTAGCGGTGTTGGCGTGCGGTTTTCCCACCAGAGAAACAAACCTCCGCCAGCCACCGCGCCGATCAGCAACCATACTCCCGCCATTTGCGGTAGTTCAGAAAATCCGTACATCAATGTGATTAGCACCAGGCTGTAAAGTAACGCCCCCGGCACGTCGAACTTTTCTTTTTTCGTTTCAAATTCCGCTCTCAGTTTCCAGAGTATCGCCAGCACTACCAGCGCGCTCACGGCCGTACACCCGATGAAGATACTGCGCCAGCCCAGGTACCTGGTCATGAAGCCCCCGAGCACCGGCCCCATGGATAGCCCGATATACACCGCGGCGGTGTTGATACCGAGCACCCTGCCTCTGTCTTTGGCGGGATAAGCAGAAGTCAGAATGGCGATGGCGGTGGCAAAAATGGCCGCGCCGCCGATTCCCTGTATCACCCGCGAAAGCAATAACAGTCCCCCGGTTTTGACGACCACGGATAAAAACGCGCCGATGGTAAAAACGATGTTCCCCGCCAGGAAAACCTTGCGGCGCCCGTACATGTCTGCCAGCCTGCCGAACGGCACCAGTAAAGCCGCTGATCCCAGAATGTAGGCGGATGTCACCCAACTCAGGGCAATCACATTGAGATTGAATTCATCGCCGATTGCCGGTAAGGCGATGCTGATGGAAGAAGTCATAAATGGAATCAGAAAAGACGCCAGTATCGTGATTACGAGGATGGCGGTGCGGCTATTCAGGTTGGCGGAAGGTTTCTGTTCCATGTCTATCTATTTTTCGCTTATTTTACTACCGGATAACCGGCAGCCTGCCAATCATTCATCCCGTTAAGCATATTGTATACTCTGGTAAAACCCTTCCCGATCATGGCTTCCGTCGCAAGTTGGCTGCGCCGACCGCTGCGGCAGTAAACCAGGTATGTTCGGGTCTTATCAAGTGCCTGAATTTTATCTGTAAAGTCGGCGGCTTCCTGATCCACGTTGATCGCGTTCGCCATGTGCCCCTCGGCAAACTCCGTTGGCGTGCGCACATCCAAAATAACGAAATTTGTGTTACCAGAATTCTCGTTTACCAGGTTGCGGGCTTCGGCCGCCGTCACGTTTTGCACGACCGAGCTGGGTGGTTTTGCCGTTTGACAACCCGCCAGGACAGCGAGCGTCGTTGATAATATCAAAACTATTGTTATGTATTTAATAATTCTGTTCATATTTTCCCTCATGTTCTTACGTTTCAGGTATTTTACCACCTTTTCCTATGCTGAAGTCATTTAGTGTTCGGCAGGGAAGATAAACGCCGTGGTTACTTTACATAATAATAGATAACCCGCATAGTGTCCACTTAGCGTCTTACGTGGAGAATCCTTTTCACCCAAGCTTTTTCGCTCTCAACGTTTGTGATAACATAGAGAATAATTGCGCGCCCCCAAGCCATCTCCACGCGCTTCTACAAGTCACGGAGGGAAAATATGATACGCTTTCTCCAAGTCTTTAATTACTCCGAGGGTGTCAGCGAACCGGACGGGGAGCGTTGGTATCTGCACACTCATGTTCCCCAGGTGAAAAAACTGCCGGGCATCGTGCGTTATCGCTCCTGGAAACAGTGGGATGCCGCAATTCCTTACCCCAGCGCCGGCGCGCCCACGCCCTTCAATCAGTACATCCGCCGCACCGAACTCTGCTTTACGGATAAAGCTCAGGGCATCCAGACCGTCATGGAGAATGAGCAACTGTGGGCAACCGCGCCTAAAGGGACGCCCGGTTTCCGCCAGATAGAATGCATGTTTCTTGAGGAAGAAGAAGAATACAACTTGCTGCGCGATGCCCCGCCGCAGCATTATAAATATATGACTTTGCCGCTCTGGTGGCCGAAGGGCGCCCCGGCGGTTGATCCCAATGAAGAGATTTTTATTGATAGCTACTGTTTTTTCTATTCGCCGCAATTACCCCAGCATATCGGCGAAGACTGGTATCTCGGGCACCACACCCGTGAAGGTAAACAGTTGCCCGGCATGAAACACTACAAGACCTGGCGGGTGGTCCGCGTGCCGGAAACGCCGCAAGGTCTTATCAAGCCCAATAAGTGGGCGCGTCTTACGGAATTGGGTATGAGTCCGAACGCTTTTCGCGCGACCATGTGCAATGAAGAAACCCGCATCCGTTTTACCCCCTCGCCCGTCATCCCCAGCCCCGGCGTCATCACGGGCTGGATGAATATTTCCATCAAGCTTGACCAGTACGATGACCTGCTGGCAAAAAAGTAAGTTGACTGTCGTTACTTGGTCTCGATTTTTGAGGGTTGACGGCTAAAAAGCCTCAGAGTGTGAACTCACTTCACTCTCCCTTGGAAAGAGCCTGTCGCAGGCATGAACGGGGAGAGATATAAAGGGAATTGAAATAATTAAAGGAGTTGATATCATAATGGATTTACCCAGATTTTCACTGCAAGGTAAAGTCGCGCTCGTCACCGGTGGCAGCCGGGGTATCGGCGAGGCCATTGCCGTCGAATTCGCCAAAGCCGGCGCCGATATCGCCGTCACCAGCCGCAAATTACCGGAGCTGGAAAGAGTTGCCGGAGAAGTCCGCAAGTTGGGGCGTAAAGCTCTCGCCGTCGAAACACACGTCGGGCGGTTAGACCAGATTGAAAAATGTATCGCCACCGTTATGGCGGAATTCGGCAAAATAGATATTCTGGTCAACAATGCCGGTACCAGCCAGGCGATTCCCGCCCTGGACTATACGGAAAGAGCATGGGACGCCGTCATGAATCTCAACCTCAAAGGGTTGTTTTTCATGAGCCAGGGGGTCGCCCGGATCATGAAAGAAAAAGGCGGCGGCAGCATTATTAACATCGCCTCCGTCAGCGGTATCAAGTCTGAAGTCCCGGTCATCGCCTATTCGGTCAGCAAGGCTGGCGTTATCATGGCTACCAAGAGCATGGCGATCGAATGGGGGCAATATCACATCCGGGTAAACGGCATCGCGCCAGGCCCGGTGGTGACCAGACTCTACGATTCCCATTTCATTAACATGACGGAAGAACAAATAGAAAAAGCCCACGAAGCGGTTGGCAAACGATTGCCGGCCAGACACGTTGGTCAACCCTATGAAATCGCCGATGCGGCGATTTACCTGGCTTCCGATGCTTCCAGTTTTATGACCGGTCATACTATGGTAGTCGATGGCGGCACTTTGCTTTAGGTCGTTTTTCGGTTCAATGCAGAGGAGGCACCCCAAAGGTGCCTCCTCTTTTGTTTGCGAGATATCATGTCATCAATATTTTGTTAACCGCTAGAAAATGCCAAAGTGGGTGGCAGGCGTCTTCCATCCCGTACGAATCTCAATGAATCGGGACTTGGTACGGGATTGACGCGGTGGGAGAGGCGTTGTTGAAAATACCAAAAAGGATTTGTTCACCGCCCTTCGTCTGGCGCGTGGCAACAAACAAGCCCGGGTCTTGCTTCATCCCTTCTGATAATGTAGCGTTCCATCGTGAATTTCTTCTTTTTTTGAGTATCGCTCTTTGCTTTGGTATGATGATTATTAGATTACCCTCTGACACATGAGCGGTAAAATATTAGAGTTGCGAGGAATAAGGATACTATGGCTTACAAGTTCGAAGCAAAACCCTATTTCCAACCTGCCCATTTTGGAGCCTGGCCGGTCGAGCCGGTGCTGCACTACGGCGATCTTACCGCCTACTACATTACTTATACCACCGATAAAGACGCTGTGGCCTCGATGCTTGCCCCCGGTTTTGAACCGCCGGATGTGCCCACGGTTACGGTTTGGGCGCAATACTGCCGCGATGTCAGCTTCCTGGCTGGCTTCGGCTACAACATTGTTGGCATCAACTTCGGCGCTGTCTGGAAAGGTAAGAAAGAAACCCGCAACGGTGCTTTTTCCGCCGTCCTCTGGGAAAACGATTTCTACCCCATCATGTACGGCCGCGATCATTTAGGCGCCCCGAAAATCTGGGGAGATATCCCTGACATTCAGATTACCAATAAGGGTAAAAGCCGCCGCTTCCTCTGTTCGGAAAAAGGCACCACCCTGGTCGAAGGCTTTGTTTCCGATCTGAAACCCGTCCCCGCCGAAAGTTTAAAAGCCATGGACGCCAATTCCCGGAACGGTAACTGGTTCTGCTGGAAATATATTTCCAACGCCAACCAGAAGAAAGCCGATCTCAGTCTGCCCACTTCCCTGCATAGCCAATCCAAGCTCAAAGAAGCTTGGACCGCCACCGGCACTCACAAATTCCACCTGCCCAAGTGGGAAGAAGCCCCGCTCTCCTCTCACATCATGGCGGGCTTGAGCAAGCTGAAAGTCAAAGAATATACCGGCGCGTTCGTTTCCCGGGGTGAAAACGACCTGCTCTTCGGGGAAATCGATTACCTGGAATAGTTATTCGTTTTCCTTCCCCGCGAAAGCGGTGCCCCACAAATTAAGAATAGTTCCCCTGTTATAAGGGAATGGAAGGACAAGTAGATAGCCCCGTCTATAAAAGACGGGGCTATTCTTTTTAGCCCGGAATCCATCACGGTTATGTTTGGTAGCAGTTTTTCCGCTTCCTTGTTTTGATAGTTACGTAATGGTGGGTTTAGCGTAGCGTAATCCACCCGCCTTCCCCGCAGTCTTGTTTCTGGTGGCACAGGCGTCTTGCCTGTGGGTCGCTCTCTCGTTGTCATTATCGGGTTTAGCCCGATAATCCAGGGTATCCCGTAGGGGCGGGTGTCAGTAGCTTGCTACTGTTAACCCGCCCGTCCCTTCGGTAGCTCGCCACTGTTCAGCAGTTAACTACTGTTTACCTACCTTTCTATATCGTCTTGATTCTCGGTTATTTGTTTATTGTATTTTGTTTGTTATTTGCTGCTTGTCTATTGATTATTGCATCCCGTTCGTTCCCCCTTTATGGTGGCACAGGCGTCTCGCCTGTGGCGCAACTCCCGGATAGGTTATAATTAACCCGGGAGAATAAACTTGACTAAATACATTACCGACCTTAAACCCGGCGAACTCATACAGATCGTCACCTCGTTACAGGAACCTGTTTACCGCGCCCGGCAGGTAAGCGCCTGGGTGTATCAAAAATATGCCCGTACCTTTGCGGAAATGACCGACTTACCAGCGTCATTCCGCGAAAAATTGGCCGCCAAAATAAGCCTGCATTGTCTGGAGCCCGTGAATGAAATCAAAGCCCTGGACGGCACGGTGAAGGTATTACTAAAAACGCCGGAAGGCAGTACCATCGAATCTGCCCTTATGCTTTATGCTCCCGGCGCCGGCAGACCTCGCACCACTGTGTGCTTGTCTTCACAGGTCGGCTGTGTTATCGGTTGCCTCTTCTGCGCCACCGGACAGCAGGGCTTCATCCGTAATCTGACGGCCGGGGAAATCGTCGACCAGGTGCTTTACTGGCAGCGTTACGTCAAAGACAACCCGAACGATAGGGGAGAAGGCGCTGACCATATTACCAACGTCGTTTTCATGGGCATGGGCGAACCCTTCATGAATTATGCGGCGGTCTGGCAGGCGATCGAATCCATCAATTCCCCGGAAGAAGTGGGTATCGGCGCCAGGAATATCACCATTTCCACCGCCGGCCTGGTGCCGGAAATTCTCAAGTTATCCCAGGAAAAATTACAAGTCGGTTTGGCAATTTCATTGCACGCCCCGGATAATGCCTTGCGTGATAAACTGGTGCCCGTCAACCGCAAGTATCCCCTGGAAAGGTTGATGCAAGCTTGCCGCGAATACCTGCTCAAGAGCGGCCGCCGCCTGAGTTTCGAGTATATCATGTTGAAAGGTATCAACGATTCGGTGGCGCAAGCAGGTATGCTTGCAAGATTACTTGCGGGCATGAATTGCCACGTTAACCTGATTCCTGCTAACACCACGGATAAAGGGAAGTACCAGCCTTCGCCCATGCTGGTTGTCCGGGCTTTTCAGGCGGAATTGGAACGCGGCGGTATCAATTGCACCGTGCGTCAGAGCCGGGGGCAGGATATCAAAGCCGGCTGCGGTCAGCTAAAGAGCCGCTTTACGCAATAAATCTCTTTCACAACAAATAAAAGACGACCGAAGAGTTATTTACTCCCCGGTCGTCTTTTATTTTTAAATACTATATTATCTCTATGGGCAGAGGACTATTTGCCCAGCGCTGCCTCGTCCTTCTTGCGGATCGAACGGCCGCCGTGTCCGTGCTTGACGCCTTTGTACATATCTTTATAAGTTTTTCTCTGTTGCGCTTTTTCCTGTTTTCTGCCCATTTATATCTCCCGTTTTTGCGTTGTCTGCAATACTATTTCGGTCAGACAATAGTGAAGTGTGTTATTTTCAATATAAAGTCCTGAGCATACCTTTGTCAACCGGCGTCTCAAGGATTCGTGATTTCCCGTCTTTTCTTTGATACCTCGACACACATTTCCCAACACGGAGTTTGCGGTCGGATATCAAAACAAGTCCCGGCGAAAAGGGTCGCCGGGACTTGATAACACAATTTATGGGGCACGATGTTTGTTATTAGATCGG
>JAQTOJ010000096.1 GCA_028713395.1 Dehalococcoidales bacterium
CTTAACACCAAAGACAACACCCCGGCCGTTGTCCATACGGAAATCGTCCCCGGCGACCGGTTGAAGATCACCGTCATGCCCAAAGGCGGCGGCGCCGAGAACATGAGCCGCATCGGTATGCTCAAACCGGGTGACGGCCAAAAAGGCGTGGCGGATTTCGTGGTGAAGGTCGCGGAAGAAGCGGGTGGCAAAGCCTGCCCGCCGTTGATTATTGGCGTGGGTATCGGGGGCACTTCTGATACGGTGATGACCCTGGCCAAGAAGGCTTTATTGCGTCCCGTCGGGCAGCCGAATCCTGATAAAGAGACCGCCGCCCTGGAAAAGGAAATACTGGCAAGGGTGAACGACCTGGGCATCGGCCCCGTGGGCTACGGCGGCAGAATCACCGCCCTGGCCGTGCAGGCCGAGGTCATGCCCGCCCACATCGCCAGCCTGCCGGTGGCGGTCAACCTGCAGTGTCACAGCGCCCGGCACAAAGAGGCTGTCTTATGAGCAGTGCCGTAAAAATCAACATCTCCTCACCATTAAGCGATGACGTGATTGCCACCCTCAAAGCCGGGAACCAGGTGCGCATCTCCGGCATAATATATGTGGCGCGCGATGCCGCTCACGCCCGGCTGATCGCCGCCCTGGAAAAGCGTGAAAAACTGCCCTTCGATATCCAAGGGCAAACGATCTACTACATGGGGCCTTCTCCCGCCCGACCGGGACAGGTCATCGGCAGTGCCGGCCCGACAACCAGCGGGCGCATGGATATGTTCACGCCGGGGTTGCTCGCGGCCGGATTAAAGGCTATGATAGGCAAGGGAGCCAGAACCCCGGAAGTGCGTGCCGCCCTGCAAAAATATAAAGCGGTATATTTCGTGACCACCGGCGGCGCGGCGGCTCTGATCGCCAGGACCATCGTCAAATCAGAACCGGTGGCTTATCCCGAACTGGGGGCGGAAGCAATTCTCAGGTTGACAGTCGAAGGTTTCCCCGCGGTGGTCTGGAACGATATTTACGGCGGCGACCTCTACGAAATAGAAAATCCTCTTTACCGCCGGGTGAGGTGAATATGGCCGACTGTGTCTTTTGTAAAGTCATCTCCGGACAACTGAACAGCGATATCGTTTTCAAAGACGATAAGGTGGTCGCCATCAAAGACATTAACCCGCTGGCGCCGGTGCATCTGCTCATCATCCCCCGGCAGCATATCGCCTCATTGCAAGATATTGCAGGCGCAAATATAAGCATCGTCACCCACATGACGCAGGTGGCGAACAAACTGGCGGAACAGACCGGGATCGCGGACAAAGGCTACCGCGTCGTGATCAACACCGGCAACGATGGCGGGCAGGTGATCAAGCACCTCCACATGCACTTGTTGGGCGGGAAAATACTTTCAAGCAAGTTGGGGTAAAACAAGTGGGCAATATAGAAATCCGCCGCGGCGACCTGGATGATTTGCAGGTTTATGGTGAAATACCCATCGCCTTCCTGGTGGAAACCGTCTACCAGGTGAAGGATAACGGACTGCGCGGCATCGAACTGTTCGAGGAACGGGTCAACAAACCCTATGTGCGGGATCATGATGCCGCCCGCGGCGAAGGCCCCACCCGCTGGTTAAAACGTTTCGATATGTCCAACTGGGGCATTTTCCGCGCCTTCGAGGACGATATTGCCGTCGGCGGCGCCATCGTCGCCCCCGGGGCTCATATCGGCGATCTGGACAAGCGGTTCGCGCAGTTGTTTGATATCCGCCTGGTGCCGGAAAAGCGGCGCGGGGGCGTCGGGGCTTTACTGTTCAACGCCGTGATCGAATATATACGGGGTCAGGGCTGCGAGTACCTGAAAATCGAAACGCAAAACACCAATGTGCCCGGCTGTAAATTCTACGCCGAACAGGGGTGTTACCTGGGCAGCATCGATAGGCACGCCTATATCGGCTACCCGGAGCTGGAACACGAGGTCAAACTCGTCTGGTATTACGCGCTGTAATTCAGGACTTGATTATTGATTTTTGTGTTTTGTCAATTTTTTTTGATAATCCAGAAAAGCGTATAAACCGGCAATCGATTTGGCATCGATGATCTTGCCGGAACGTAATAAGGCGGGAATTTCTTTTACCGGCGCTTTTACCAGACTGATCTCGCTGGTGTCTTCGGCGTAGAGACGTCCGGGTGTTAAATCGGTCGCCAGGTAAACGTGCATGAATTCGGTGCAGTAGCCCGGCGCGGCGTAAAAACCGCAGAGCTTCACCAGTTTCCCCGGCAGAAAACCGGTCTCTTCCTGCATTTCCCGCCGCACCGCGGTCTCCGGGTCTTCCCCGGCATCGATGCCCCCGGCGGGGATTTCCAGCAGTTCCTGTTTGACGGCTTCACGGTATTGTCTCACCAGTAACACGTTGTTTTCGGCGTCCACGGCCACCACCGCCACGGCCGGTAAATGCTCCACGATCTCGCGCGTTGTCTTGCGCCCGTCCGGCATCACGATATCATCGATATGCAAAGTCACGGCGCGCCCGGCGAACAACACTTTGGAAGCCATAATTTCTGGTTTTCTCATAACAGCTACTCTTCAGTTATCTGCACGGTCATGGCGGTCTCATCGCAATTGGGGAATTTGGGGCAGCGGTAGCATTCCGTCCAGATCTTGTGCGGCAGTTCGGCCTTGGGGATCTCGCTCAATCCCTGCTTGGCGAAAAATTCCGGTTTGTAGGTCAGGCAAAAAACGGTTTTCAACCCCAGATTCCGGCCTTCATCCAGACAGGCTTTGATCAACTCCTGCCCTATGCCCTGCTTATGCAAAGCTTCATCCACGGCTACGGATTTTATTTCCGCCAGGTCAGACCAAATGACGTGCAAGGCCGCGCAGCCGATGATCTTCCTGCCTTTGCGCACCACAAAGAAATCACGGATATTTTCATAAAGCTCACTGAGCGGACGCGCCAGCATAACGCCCTGCCCGGCGAAAGAATTGATCAATTTTTGTATCTGGGGGACATCGCCGATGCGCGCCTTCTCTACCTTGTTGCCGTTTTTTGTTGCCATTTACTGTTTCCCTTTCAAGCGTCTTTCTAAAGCGCTGTAAAAATATGCGCCGGGGTGTATCCTCATAAACTTGAGTTTTTGTCGGCTCTTTTTAATTTGAATGACGGTGCCGCTACCCGCCACGATGTTGATATGTCCATCGATGCTGATAGTGGTCGGATGCACGGACTGGACGGTTAACCCTATCTGCGCATCGCCGGGGAGCACGAGCGGATAGGCGGCGCTCAGATGCGGCATAATGGGCACAAGCACCATTTCATCGGAGGCGGGTTGTAAAATAGGCCCCCCCGCCGCCAGGGCGTAGCCGGTGCTGCCGGTCGCCGTCGCCACGATCACGCCATCGCCCTTGTAGGTGGTCAACGGTTCGCCGTTCATCGTCGCCGCAACGTTGATCACCCGGGCAAAGGCTCCCCGGGCGGCTACCACATCGTTGAGGGCAAAATAGACGGTGGAGTATTTTTGATCGGGCAACATCACCACCGCTTCAAGCATTGCCCTTTCATCGATCCAGCCGCGCCCTTCCAGCATACCCGTTATGCCCTCACGGGCTTCTTCGATACTCAGTTCCGTCATGAAACCCAATTTGCCCAGGTTGATGCCGGCAATGGGGACATCGGTATGATTCACCGCCTGGGCGGCTCGTAATATCGTGCCGTCGCCGCCGACCGTCAAAAGCAGGTCTGTCCCTTTGAGTTTGGTTCTCACCCCTTCCGTGTCCCAGGCAGAACACACCCAGACTTCCACCTGCTTGCCGCCCACGAATGCTTCCAGGTCGCGGGCTAACTTGCCGGCAGGTTCGATCATGGGATGAAAAACAATACCGATTTTTTTCAACAATCACTCCCCGGATACCGCGCAGGATAAATCTTTTCGAGATAAGAGAAGTGTAACATCGGTATTGACATAAAATCAATCTCTTATGTTTACCCGCATTGCACTGTTAAGATACCCTGAGTCCCGATAAGTCGGGATTCACTCTAGTTTTGATTTTGTATTTGTTTGGTATTTCGATATTCGAATTTCGTCTTTACCTTTGGACGCCCCGTATGGCATATGTCTCGCCGGAAATATGCTCGCTGGCGGCTGAAGCCAGGAAGAGTGCCAGGTAAGCCACGTCCTCTACCTTACCGGCTTTCTGCAAATGCGGCACTTCGGTGATCTCACCCGGTTTGGGTGCGGTCAAAATCTGCTGGGCGCGCACGCCTTCGGTCTCGATCATGCCGGGGGCGATGCAGTTCACATTGATATTGTATTTCGCCCATTCGCCCGCGCAACTCCGCGTCAGATTGATGACACCGGCTTTGGCGGCGCCATAGTGCGCCATGGAAGGCGAGCCGTTCAAACCCGCCACCGAGGCGATATTCACAATTTTACCGCTCTTCTGCGGGATCATCACTTTGGCGGCCGCCTGCGAGCCGAGGAACACGCCTTTAAGGTCGATGTTCATGATCACATCCCAGCCGTTGGGAGATAATTCTTCTATTTTCACCGGGAAGCCGGCGCCGGCATTGTTCACCATGATATCCAGCTTGCCGTACTGGTTTACAGTCTGCTGCACCACTGCCGTCACCTGTTCCGGCACGCGAACGTCCATCTGCAACGCCATCGCTTCGCCGCCCATTTTCTTAATGGTGTTCACGGTTTTCTCCAGGTTCTCCACTTTACGGCTGGCGACTACTACTTTGGCGCCCACCTTGGCGTACTCAATGGCAATGGCCGCCCCGATGCCGGTGCCGCCACCGGTCACAATCGCCACTTTACCTTTCAATTCAAATATAGACATCGTTCCTCCTAGATATATAGCTTTCAGCCGTCAGCAATCAGCACTCAGCGATCAGAAATGACGAAAATGCACGCGCCAACGGCTTTCCGCTAGTATCATAGAGATTCTGGCGTAATAAGTAAAGCGGCTTGACCGCCGGATACCGGCTTGATATAATCACTCACCAAATAAAAGGAGATTTTTTGGCTATAATTCCCCGGCGCATCACTTCTTTATCAGAAAAACATGGTTTCACCCGGTCGGCACAATACGACCAGGCATGGATGTTTGATAACGCAATGGGGCCTAACCCAATGTGGCTCACAGAATGGCTCTGCCGTGACATGTCTTTATCATCCGGTATGACCATCCTGGATATGGGTTGCGGGAAGGGCTTGTCCAGTATCTTCTTGTCAAAAGAATTTGGCTGTACGGTGTTTGCCAATGATTTATGGATTTCGGCGAGCGACAACCTGAAAAGGATATCGGAACACTCATTGCAAAAAAGCGTTTTCCCGATCCACGCCGAAGCCCATGACCTGCCTTATGCCAGGGGTTTCTTTGACGCAATTACCTGCGTAGATGCGTATCTTTATTTCGGCACGGACGATATGTACCTGCCCTATTTTTCGCAGTTCGTGAAGCCGGGTGGGCAAATTGGCATCGTTGTTCCCGGCTGGACAAAAGAATTGAAACCGCACCAGATTTTCTGGACGGAAGGCTTTGCAGAAAATGAGTATGTGTCGTTCCATACTTGTGAATGGTGGGCAGAGCATTTTCAGAGGACGGGACTGGTCGATATTGAAAAATGTGATTATCTCCCCGATGGTAAAAATATCTGGTTGGACTCAGCCCGGGCGATGTATGAAACAAAACACATCCTGAGAATGAACGACGGCACACCGGCGGAAACGATGACAAAGGAATTGGCTTTTTGGAAAGGTGATATTGCCTTTATAGAATCTGATAAAGATGATTTTATCGGCCTGATCAGGATCATTTTACGCAAGAGAACGTAGTTATTACATTCTGCGATTATATATACTCTCCTTCCCCTTCCGGCGTAGACCGGAATCCAGAGAAAAGAAAGCTGATAACTGAGAGCTGACTGCTTGGAGAGGTTTGGAGCGGAAGACGAGACTCGAACTCGCGACATCCTCCTTGGCAAGGAGGCATTCTACCACTGAATTACTTCCGCTTATTCTATTGCTTGCTTATTGTATCTTGATTATTGGTTGTTATTTGGTTATTGGTTATTTTTAAAAATGGTGCCGAAGCCCAGAATCGAACTGGGGACACGTAGATTTTCAGTCTACTGCTCTACCTACTGAGCTACCTCGGCAGCAAACATTATTGTATCGGTTAACGCTGCAAAGTGTCAAGCACAGCCAGACTTTTTGCAACCGGCTTTATCCTCTATTCACCCTCTTTCTCCCTCTTGTCATGCTGAGAGCACCCAGTGGCGAAGCATCTTAGTCCTCTATGTCATTCCCGCGCAGGTGGCACCCATTCAGCAGCTTGTCTGCTGTTCATCCCGTATGCAAATCGGGACTTGATCTGGGCTTCATCGTATTTTGTCTCCCCTTAAGTTTAAGGGGAGATACAAAGGGATTTGTCATATACTGCTCCCTTGTAAGACAAAACCCCTCCCCATCCAACTGCAAGTAGTCCAGTAGCCAACTGTAGATTACATCTGCTAAAATGACGTTATCGCGGAATAACCCTGATAAGTTGTAGACGTGAAATCACAGAGGGGGGCAAATAGCCCCCCTCTCTAAATTATTGGGACCGCCGCACAGTGGGAAGGAGACTTCTTCAACATGGAAAATCAATACGACGCCGTTTACCGGGAATCCATCGATGATCCCCGGACATTCTGGGGTAAAATCGCCGCCCAGTTCCACTGGTACGAAAAACCTTCGCAAATACTGGATAACACCGATCCCGTTTTTACCCGCTGGTTCGTCGGCGGTAAAACCAATATCTCTTATAACGCCCTGGATCGCCACCTTAAAAACGGGTTGGGAGATAAACCCGCCCTCATCTGGGAAGGCGCCGCTCAGGGCGCTACCCGCGTCATCACCTATAAAGAATTGTACCTTCAGGTCAACCGCCTCGCCGCCGTTTTCCAGAGTTTCGGCGTGCAAAAAGGCGATCGTATCCTCTTCTTCATGCCCACCGTCCCGGAAGCTGTCATGGTCATGCTGGCCGCCACCCGCCTCGGCGCCATCCATGCCGGCATTTTTACCGGCTACGGGCTGGAAAACATCACCGAGCGCATTTTGAGCGCCCAACCCAAAATTATTGTCACCGCGGATGGCTCTTTCCGCCGCAACCGCGTCGTGCCTCTCAAAGAAACCCTCGATATCGCCCTGCAAAAAGTCCCGGTGCCGCACGTTATCGTTTTGAACCGCGGCGTTGCCCCCGTCAATATGGTCGCCGGCCGGGATTATGATTGGGATTCCTTGCTCCAGGAAAGGGGCATGGATTACGTCGAGCCTCTGCCCGTGGAGAGCGCGCACCCTTCGCACATCCTCTTCACTTCGGGCGATACTGAAAACCCGCGCGGCGTGGTCAACGATACCGGCGGCTACATGGTGGGCGTCTGCAACTCCATGAAGATGATCTACGGCGTCAAGCCGCATGAGGTCTTCTGGGCCACCTCTGACATCGGCTGGCGTGTC
>JAQTOJ010000097.1 GCA_028713395.1 Dehalococcoidales bacterium
GGGCGATACTCACTCTTCGCCAGCTCAATTTCCTGCCAGAATTCCCGGTATTCGGGGGATCCGTCACCCGCGTACATTTTTAGCCGACCGGCATTGACCGCCGCCAGTAGTTCAAAGCCCAGTTTTGATTTCGATGCCCCCGTAAAAACAAAGGGAGTTACTTTTGACCCCAGCGCCTGCCTGAGAAAAGCCGCAATCGGCTGCCCGATGCCCGTCGCATCCACCACTACCCGCTTGCAGTTCCAGACGTCTCTCAACAAATCTACCAGCTTCGGGTAGAGATCGGTATGCTTGACGCCCGTCCAGGCATAATGCTCCACGATTTTTATGCCCGGCTGTTTCTGTATCGCGTTCATATTGGTAAAGTCCATCTCCCCTATCGTCATCACCGTGGCGTCTTGCCGGGGTTTGGTGGTTTTCAATGGATTCACCGTGTCTTCCGCCTCACCCGCTAAATCTACCCCGGCGATATAAATCTTCCCGGGTTCCCCTTCGTGACAACGCGCGTGTTTCCCCTGTAATTGCGCGCGCTGCTGCAGGTTCAAAAAACTGTTGTTCCCGGTTAGCGGCAGAAGGCAATATTGCGTGAGAAACAACGGATGGTTATCCCCCAGCCTTTGCCGTTCCGCTTCCACATACGCCAGGTATTCGGGATTGTACTTGCTCACTTCCTGCCAGTCGTAGCGGAAATGGCGCTGGATGCCGTCCCGCTGCTCCAGTTCCAGGTTGTTTTGTTTCACTTCTTCGAGCAGGGTCGTCTCGTCCCAGGTCGTGCCGTAATGCACGACCGTGCAATTCGTGGTCGAACCCATCGGCTTGAAATCCTTGGTGTATTTTTCCTTGCTGACATCCTGCGATTCATCGATTTCCATCAACAGGTGCGCCGTGTTCCCTACCACATTCGCGGATTCCTCGGCGGAAAGAAAAATGGCGCGGGCGCTCCCCAACCGGATGATATAACCCCGTTCCCCCCGCCAGATGCCGTGAAACCCGGCGTCGTTGAGCCGGTCCGCCAACCGCGTCATTGAAACCGCGGCCTGCGGCTGAAAGGTCGGTGAGCACTTGATCAGATTATGCGGCAGATTGAGGTTGAGCGTCAGCAACAATAATTCCAGTTGCGCCGAGACTTCGTTTTTCCCACCCTGCCGCGCGATCTCCACGGAAAATGTCAGACCTTTTTTCCCAAAAACGCTCTCCAGCACGGCTGTCGCGATCTGCCTTTGGTAAGGCCGCAATTGCCACATTTCTAGATTCCCGGGCATCTTTTACCCCCTGACTAGATGATTATGTTGTATACGATTTTCTTAACGCTTTTTGAAATCTTTGGCTAGCTGTAATCTGGTTGGGGCAAGGTAAACAGTAACTTCGTTACTGAGTTGAGGGTCGTTGTGAGAAAACAAGGTGCACAAAAGTAAGTACATCAACGAGAATAGGTCGCAACTCCGATACATTATTACGGGGAACCTATTTCTTCATCGCTGTCCCCAACCCTATGCCTAATGGCAAAGCAATGTCCTTCAACACGTTCCCGATGGCCTCTCTAATACTCTGCTTGTCTTCTTTCCGCAGATTGTATTTCGTTGAAATCATTCGTTCCAGCGCATTCACCGCCTGCATGATCAAACGGATGTTCTCCGGATCGGCCTGCACCAGCGTTTTGATTTTGACCCGCATCAAGGCGATCTCCTCATCGAGCCCTTCTACCTTCACCGCCGCCTCATAATCCGCTCTTTCCTCATCGTTCAGAATGTGTGAATAAAAGCCATGGGTGCGGGCGTTCTGGTTGCCTTCCGGCGCGCCCCGTTTCTTCTTCTCTTCCAATTCAATTTCTTCCACCATGCCGCAGCCCTCCTACAATCCTCATAAATGTGTATAATATCCAACTTATTTATAGTACATTTGTTCTATTTTTGTCCACGCAAGATTGTCGTGGATGTAATCTGGCATCACAATGTCATCCCGGCAACAAATCACTTCACTTTCTGAGTCCCGGCAAAAGCGGGACGAAGAATCTCTTCTTCTCTGTCATCCCGGATGAGCCACTTCAGCGCCATCCCGTATGATCCCTAATGAATCGGGGCTTGATCCGGAATCAAGCATCCGTCTTTGCGAGGAGCAAAGCGACGCGGCAATCTCAAACCGTCGTGTCATTCATTTCCATATTGAAGACAAATACCCCGCGCTTGTCCTTTAGTGACCTCTTTTCTCCCCTCGATGGGAGAGACTAGAGCGAGGGTGAAGCATCCTTATAACCCGCTGTCATCATGTCCATCCCCGACCTGATCGGGGAGAGATACAGAGGGATTTGTCATAAATCTTCTTCCTTGTCTCCTCGCCCCTTGTGGGAGAGGACTAAGGTGAGGGGGTATATTGCCCCATATACATCGCCATCCCATGTGAATCTAGTTATTCCCTCCCTTCAAACTTGAAGGGAGGTCAGGAGGGATTTGGTAAATTATCAATGCAGACGAATCGGAACTTGATACAATGTGCTGCCGCCGCCTCCACTACCCCATCACGAGATACAAAGTACCGCAGCAATCTCTCTTCTGCAAATCGAACTGATAAGCCGTAAATAGAGCGCTGGCAGTAAATCGTTGTGCTGCACAAACCCTCTAAACCACATCAACCACCTGCAAGTAGCAACAACAAAAAAGGGCGTTGCCATCCACCACACGTTGTTATACAATAGTGCCAATATTATGAGTGTTGCCAGAGAACTTTTTCACCTGCAGGAAATCGAGTTAGCCATCGAAGCTAATGAACAGGCGCAATCACGCCTCGGGCGCCAACTCGCGGATCACAGTCTGGTTGCCCACGCCCGTGCCAGACTTACCGCCGAACGCCAGCGCCTGGAAGAAACCGCCAAAACGCAAAAAACCCTCGATTTCGATATTGACGACCTCTCCGCCAAAATCAAGACGATCGACCGTAAACTCTACGATGGCAAAACAGTCAACCCCAAAGAATTGAGCAGCCTCCAGGCAGAAGGCGGCGATTTTCAGAAAAAACGTTCCTTGCTGGAAGATAAAGCCCTGATATTAATGGAAGAATCCGAAGCGATAAAACAAAATATCCTCACCGCCACCCATGAGTTGACCATCGCTGAAGCCGAACAGGAAACCCGGCACAAGAACCTCAACGCCGAACTCACCCAGTTGCAGACCGATCACGCGGCGTTGGAAATCAAGCGCCAGACGCTCATCTCCCAAATCGAACCAACGGCTCTGGCAGTGTATAAAGACTTGAAAAAACGTAAAGGCACAGCGGTGGCAAAAGTGGAACAAGGCACCTGCCACGGCTGCCGTATCGCCGTTTCCAATGCGGAATTACAGCAAACCAAAGGCAACGCCATCGTCCGGTGCGGCAATTGTGGTAGAATTCTATATCTACCATGAACATGAAACTCATTATCCACACCGATGGTCTTTCCAAAGGCAATCCCGGTCCCGGCGCCATTGGTGCGACTCTCAAGGACGTTAATGGCAAAGCCGTAGCTTCCATTGCGCAGGCTATCGGAGTCACTACCAACAATGTCGCCGAATACAAAGCATTGATTGCCGCACTGGAGAAAGCCCATCAACTGGGCGCGGTCGACGTGGAAATCCGTTCCGATTCCGAACTGATGGTGCGGCAGGTCACCGGCCGCTATAAAGTAAAATCCCCGTTGATCGCCCCGCTCTACATGCAGGTGAACAAGTTACTTTCCAAATTTAACGCGGTGAAAATCACCCATATCCCGCGCGAGCTCAACGCCGAAGCTGATGAGTTAGCCAACCTCGCCATTAAAGCGAAGAAAATGGGACAGCCCTGATTTCTATTGGATTTACCCAACCATTTATAAAATAACCATAAAATTAGGGACTCCCCCGTTTTGGTTGGTTTTTAGTTAACGGGTTCTCGCTCACTGTTCATCGATGGTTGTTATCTGACATCGCAATCTCATCCCGGAGCAGGTGGCACCCATTCAGCAGCTTGTCTGCTGTTCATCCCGTATGATCCCTAATGAATCGGGACTTGATCTGGAATCAAGCATCCGTCTTTGCGAGGAGTCCCGATAAAGTCGGGACGACGCGGCAATCTCAAACCATTGTGCCACTCAACCCCATATTGCAGCAAAATACCCCGCTCTTGTCCTTTAGTGACCACCTCTTCTCCATCGAGGGGAGAAGAGTAAGATGAGGGTGACGTATCCTTATAACCCGCCGTCATCATGCCCCTCCCACATCAAGTCTGGGATGACTGAAGTGGCAGGGGATGGGAGGACTGAATGCTAACCGCTGAAAGCTGATAGCTCCCTCGTTGGGAGAGATACAGAGGGATTTGTCATAAATCTTCTTCCTTGTCTCCTCGCCCCTTGTGGGGACTAAGGTGAGGGGGTATATTGCCCCATATACATCGCCATCCCCATATGCATTCCAACTGCATCGGGACTTCATACGGGGAGAGGTAAACCGTCACTGTGTTAACTCAACCGTAAACGTAGTACCGTTCATCACCCCTGTTGCTTTATCTCGTTCGTTCCTTCACCAGAAACAAAATCCCCACCATCGCCAGGAATGCCAACCCCGCCCCAAAGTAAAAAGTCGCCGCCGGACTGATCGCATCCCACATCCAGCCCGCAATCACGCTGGCGGGTAGCGCCATCAACCCCACCACCCCATTAAATAACCCGTAAGCTGTGCCGCGTTTTTCCGCCGGCACCATATCCGCTACAAAAGCCTTGGCGGCGCCTTCCACCATCCCGTAATAAAGACCGTAAACCGCAAACAGCACCCAGATTTGCCAGATCGCCCCTGCCAAGGCAAACCCGAAATACACCAGCGCGTACACCAACCAACCGGCAATGATGACCCGTCTTCTCCCCAGTTTGTCGGAAAGTATCCCCATGGGTAAAGAAATCAGCGAATATGTCAGGTTGAAAAGCACCAGCATCAATACTACCTGGATCAACGGGGTCTGCACGTTTTGGGCGCGTAAAATCAAAAAGAAATCGCTGGAATTCCCCAGCGTGAACACCGCCATCACCGCCAGGAAGATGATGAAACGCTTGTCAAAGTTGGTTTTTACACGAGGGGTGATTCCTGTGGTTTGACTCTCCGCCGGAACGCCATCGGACTTTTTCCGTTCCCGCACCAGTGTCACCAGCACCAGCACCGCTAATATCCCCGGTACCGTCCCGGCCACCACCATCCATCGGTAACTCTCTTTTGCCAGCAAATTGGCGCCCGTGCCCTGCACCAAATAAATGATCAACGTGGCGATAAGCAAACCGAGAAAAGCGCCGGTCGTATCCATTGCCCGGTGCAGCCCAAAACCTCTACCTCGCTGCTCCTTGCTCACCGAATCGGCGATCAGCGCATCGCGTGAAGCCGTACGCACCCCTTTGCCAATGCGGTCGCCGAAGCGTATCCCGGCCACCGCGCCCCAGCTCCCGGCAAAATACATCAGGGGTTTGACCAGGTTGGAAAGTGTATAACCCGCCCCGGCCAATACTTTACGCTTTCCGATCTTATCGCTGAACCAGCCGCTGATGATCCGGAAAATCGCATCCGTGCTATCGGATAACCCGCCGATAAACCCTACCACTGCGGTCTTTACTCCCAGCACGTTTTCCAGGAACAGCGGGATCAGGGTAAATATCAATTCGCTGGAAACATCGGTCAAAAGACTGACTAACCCCAGAAAAAACACATTGGCATCCATCCCAAAGAACTTTCGGCGGGTTTTAATCGGTTCGGAATTCGCCATGCCTTCTCCCTTCTATCTGTTAAATCTGCGGTTAGCTTAATCCAAAACAATAAGCCTGTCAAACACGCTACCTTGAGTTCTCCCCGGTTTTGGTTGGTTTTTACTTAGCGGTTCATCGCTCACCATTCATGGCTGGTTATTCCATGCGTCTTTGCGAGGAGAATCCTCAACTTCATAGCCGACGAAGCAATCTAAAGCCCTGACCTGAGTATTAATGAAGCTTTCAACAGAATCTCTTTGCCAGCAGATTTATAGCCCGCCTGTTTCCTGGGGTTATCACAGATGCCGAATGGGCGTTTTACCCTAATGCAAATGCTAAAGGTATCTATAGGCGCGCCCAATGTCAGATGCTAACATGAAAACAGGTCGGCATAGAATGCGGGCGGAGTCATGGGATTACACACCACCCCGGCTGTTGTTCGTATCATCTCCCGCCTGTTTATCCGCCCGTTTAGTGCCCGTCTGCGGCACGAATATAGTAGCGATTGGAGTGAACATGAAGTTTGGTATCGGAATTAAACTAACCGGAGCCTTTTTTATCGTCGCCAGCATTGTGGCCGTGGTGGGGATGTTGGGATACTGGAACATCGGCAAAGTCGTGGCTAATGGCGATGCCATGTTTACCAACCGTCTCCTGCCTTCCCAGAATATCGGCGCTATGAAAGCTTCCATGATGCAAATGAGCGGCGATCTGTACCGATACCTTATTCTGGTAGACGAACGTCCGGAGATCTTGAAATCCATTGAGTCCCGTGAGGCGGAAATAAACGAAGACATCGCTACCTACAGCGCGGGCAAATTATCGGAGGAAGAAACTCAGCTCCTGACTAAATTGCAACAGGATTGGTCACCCTACAGTTTTGAAATCGCCAATGCCGTGAAAGTCATTGATAAAATAAACACGGCGCCGGTGCTGGAATCTATCAGCGCCGGGGGCACTCTTTACAATTTACAACAATCTCTCGGCGCTACCATCGATAGCATTGTGGAATACAACCAACTGGAAAGCATCAATCTACAGGCCAACTCCATCGAAACCGGCAAAAACGTTAAAGCTATGATCCTGCTCGGCGTCGTCATCGGCGCCTTCTTCGCGCTTGGACTTGGGGTTTTGATTACCAGCAGCATTACCAGACCCATAGGCAAAGTCTCCAAAGCTGCCCAAAAAATCAGCGAAGGCGATATCAATATCCGCATCGATGTGAAATCCCGCGACGAAACCGGCGATCTGGCCAGGGCAATGCAGAATGCAGCTTATTATATGAAAGATATGGCGCAATCCGCCAACCGCATCGCCGTGGGTGATTTGACCACCCCTGTGCAGCCGAAGTCTGATAACGATGTGCTGGGACACTCCTTGCTAAAGGTAAATACCAACCTTCAGTTATTGATTGCCGATACTAAAGGGCTCTCCGTCGCGGCAGTGAACGGGCAACTCTCCGCTCGCGCCGATGTCTCCAAACATCAGGGTGACTACGCCGCCATTCTGCAAGGCGTCAATGATACGCTGGATGCAGTCATTGGTCCTTTGAACATGGCCGCTGATTATGTCGATAAGATTGCCAAAGGCACTATCCCGCCCCAGATCACCGATAGTTACAATGGCGATTTCAACATCATCAAAAACAATCTGAACACCTGTGCCAGGGCAATTAACCGGCTCATTGCCGATACTAAAATGCTCTCGGCCGCCGCCGTGGAAGGCAATCTTTCCGCCCG
>JAQTOJ010000098.1 GCA_028713395.1 Dehalococcoidales bacterium
TCTGGTCGTCACGGTATTCCAAACCCAAGACGCGTTGGAATTCACTCTTCGGGAAGCGGATAGGTTTACGTTCGATTTTGCCGGGGTAAACATCAATCATGCCTTTCGCGGCTTGTCCCTGTCCCAGTTCGATCATCAATTGAGTGGCGCGTTGCAGAGCGGGAATGGTGAGATCGGGGCTGATACCGCGTTCAAAACGCTGGCAGGCTTCACTGGGCATGGCCAGCGTGCGCCCGGTGTAGTGAACGCTGGTGGGTTTGAAGCTGGCGGATTCCAATAAAATGGCAGTGGTATTATCCGTCACTTCGCTATTGGCGCCACCCATAATACCGGCCACGGCCACGGCGCGTTCCTTATCAGCGATCACCAGCATATCGCGGGTCAAAGCCCGTTCGACTCCGTCCAGACTGGTGATTTTTTCGCTGCTTCCGGCGCGACGGACGATAATCCCTTTGCCGCTAATTTTGGCGTAATCGAAAGCGTGCAAAGGCTGACCGTATTCCAGCATGACGAAATTGGTGATATCCACGATGTTATTAATCGGGTGCATGCCGTAGGAAAGCAGGCGTTTTTGCAGCCATTCCGGCGAAGGCGCGATTTTGATGCCGGTGACCAGGCTGGCGCAATAACGCGGGCACAGTTCGGCGTCCTGAATTTCGACCGTGACCTGTTCCTTGACGGGGTTTCCGGTTTCAGAATAATTGACTTCCGGTTCGTGGAATTTTGCATCGGTCAGGGCGGCAATTTCACGGGCCAAGCCGATCATAGAAAGGCAATCCGGCCGGTTAGGGGTGACTTCAAGGTTGAAAATGGCGTCACCGATGAGATCGATCAGGGGAACGCCGATAGGTGTTTCCGGCGGTAAAATCAAAATTCCTTCGTGTTTTTCAGAAATACCAAGTTCTTTTTCCGAACAGGCCATGCCGCTGGAAACGACGCCGCGGATCTTGGCCGGTTTCAGAACGGTCGGTTGGTTGTTATGCGGGTCAATCAACTTGGCGCCAATGGGGGCATAGGCGATTTTGGCGCCGACGGCGACATTAGGGGCGCCGCAGACAACATTTTCTTTGCGGTCGCCGAGTTCAATATCCAGCAGGGTCAAACGGTCGGCATTGGGATGGCGGTTGACAGCGGTAATTTCCCCGACGATGATGCCTTGCCAATCTCCCCCAATGACCTGGGTGCTTTTGACCTCGATACCGGCCATAGTCAGGCGTTCGGCAATCTCCGCCGCCGGGAGATTGGTATCCACATATTGTTTGAGCCAGTTATAAGATACTTTCATAATTAAAACTGCTTCAGGAAACGTAAGTCGGAATTAAAGAACAAGCGAATGTCGTCCACGCCGTATTTCAACATCGGCATGCGATCGACACCGAAACCGAAAGCGAAACTGGTATAAACATTGGGGTCGATGCCGCCGCGTTCCAATACTTTAGGGTGAGTCATACCGGCGCCGCCGATTTCGATCCAGCCGGAATTGCCGCATAAGCGGCAGCCGACGCCATGACAGACAACGCATTCCACGGCAACTTCCACCCCCGGTTCCACGAACGGGAAAAAATCAGGACGGAAACGCACACGGCGGCCTTCTCCGTAGAATTGGCTGGCAAATTCAAAAAACACGCCTTTCAAATCGGCCATGGTAATGCCTTTGTCCACGGCAATGCCGTCAACGTGGTGGAACATCGTCAAGTGAGTGGCGTCAGTGGCTTCATAACGGTAGACCCAACCGGGGGCAATAGTGCGGATGGGAGGTTTCAGCTTGGTGAGCATTCTGGCGCTGACGCAGGTATTGTGGGTGCGTAAGAGCATGGACCGCTCACCGCGCTCGTTTTCGTAATCCAGCCAGAAGGTGGACATATTATCGCGCGCCGGATGTTCGGCGGGGATATTCAAGGCTTCGAAGTTGAAATAATCGAGCTCGGTATCGTTGCTCTCCACCACGGCGAACCCCATGGAAGAAAAAATATCACAGATTTCCTCAATGGTTTCGGTGATGGGATGCAGTTTACCCGCCGGGAAAGGGCGTCCAGGCAGGGTGATATCCTGACGGGCGGAGGCAGCATCGCCTTTGGAGGAGAGGTTGGTAATGGCGCTGTTTTTCAGCGCTTCGGTTTTTTCCGCCACCAGATTTTCCAGGCTGAGTCTGACTTTGTTGGCCATGGCGCCGGCAGTTTTCCGTTCTTCGAGGGGGAGTTCTGCCAAGCCGCGCAGCATGCCGGTGAGATCGCTCTTTCTGCCTAAATAATGCACACGCCAAGACTCCAGATTGGGTAAGTCTTTAATGGCTTCCAATTCGCGGAGGGCGTTTTGTTTGAGTTCTTCAAGACGCTGTATCATCGGAGCTCTTGTCAGATAGATTTTGCGTTGGATTTCAACCTGTTAAAAATACATCTCCTCTCCCACTGGGGGAGAGGAAATGGTTTTACTACTTTTACCTGAAAATGGCGGGCTATTTCTTGGCGGTAGCGACCAGGCTGGCGAAAGCCGCGGGTTCTTTTACGGCCATATCGGCCAATAATTTGCGGTTGATTTCCACACCCGTTACTTTCAGGTTGTTCATAAACTCACCATAGGTGACGCCCTGAGCCCGGGCGGCGGCGCCGATACGCACGATCCACAGCTTTCTCATATCGCCTTTGCGTTCGCGGCGGTGCGCATAAGAATAGCTGAGGGCTTTAATCATGGATTCTTTAGACCGTTTGACTAAAGTGTGGCGTGTGGCCCGATGTCCCTTGGTTAATTCCAGGACTTTCTTATGTCTATGATGGGTGGTGACCCCTCGTTTAACTCTCGGCATGTTACCCTTCCTCTAAACTGTAAATAGTTATTTGTTTTTCATGGCGTACGGCATGAGACGTTCCAGTTTCTGCACGTCAACGGCGGCGACCGCTTGTTTGACATGATACTGTCGTTTAACACGCGGCGGTTTATTGCGGCGTAAGTGGCTGCTGCCGCCTTTCATGCGTAAAATCTTACCCGTACCGGTAATGTGAAAGCGGGCTTTGGCGCCTTTATGAGTCTTTAGTTTTGGCATCCTGTGTTTCCTTCGGTTTAGATTTTGGCGCGGCAACGGCCTGCGTCATTATGATAAACATTCTGCGGCCTTCCATGACCGGTGTTTTTTCCACTGTCCCTAATCCATCCAGGAGCTGGATCACCTTTTGCAATAATTTGTAACCGAGGTCGGCATGGGTGATCTCTCTGCCGCGGAACATGACGGTGACTTTTACTTTATCGCCATCAGCCAAGAATTTCTTGATGAAGCGCATTTTCGCTTCCAGGTCGTGATCGCCGATTTTCGGTCTGAGGCGCATTTCTTTGAGTTCGGAGACCTTCTGGCTCTTTTTAGCCTGCCGTTCTTTTTTCGTCTGCTCGTAGCGGTATTTGCCATAATCGAGGATGCGGCAAACGGGCGGAACGGCGGTGGGCGCGACCTCTACCAGGTCAACCCCGCTTTTTCTAGCTAAATCCAGAGCCTGAGCAACGGGTAATACCCCTAACTGCTCGCCTTTTTCCCCGACGACTCTGACCTCGGGGACACGTATCTGATTGTTGATGCGAAGTGGTTTAATTATGAGCTGTAACTCCCCCTTATTATTTTGTGCGGATTACATATGACAATATATAATATTTAGCCACTAATAATCAAGTTATAGCTTGATGGCGACACTTTTTGTGCCGATGATCTGTTTGATGAACACTTTAAATTCTTCGACGGACATAGCCGGGAGCTGTTCGCCGGTGCGCAGACGCACGGCGATTTTATTTTCTGCCACTTCCCGATCGCCAAGCACCAGCATGTAGGGGATTTTATCCATCTGGGCGTCACGTACTTTCTGGTTCATGCGTTCGTTCCTATCGTCAACCATGACGCGGATATTCAAAGCTTTGAGTTCCGCCTCCAGTTTCCGGGCATATTCCAGATGCTGATCGGAAATGGGGATAATTGCAGCTTGTATCGGCGCCAGCCAGACGGGGAAAGCTCCGGCATAGTGTTCTATAAGGAAAGCCATGGTGCGTTCGATGGCGCCGATGGAAGAACGGTGAATAACAATGGGTTCTTTTTCTTTACCGTCGCTATCGATGTAGGTTAGCTTAAAACGTTTCGGGCCCACGAAGTCATACTGCGTGGTGAAAGCGGTTTCTTCCTTACCGGCGACATTTTTCATTTGAATATCGATCTTCGGACCGTAGAAAGCAGCTTCGTTTTCCGCCTCAAAAAAGTTGGCCTGACGGCTTTTCAGCACGCCGCGCAACAATTCTTCCGCGTCATCCCAGGCCTGATCGTCCTTGTAGTATTTTTTCGTGTCTTTCCTATCGCCTAATGAAAGACGATAGCGGTAGTTTTCACCTTTTTTCAAGCCGAAGATATCCGCTACGTACTCGATCAGATCCAGCGCCCCATTGATTTCACCGACTGCCTGCTCTTTGGAGCAGATGATATGCCCATCCGCCAAACAGAAAAGGCGGACCCGGGACAGACCGGTCAATTCGCCGGATTTTTCATAACGGAATTGCTTGGCAAGCTCGGCGATACGGAAAGGCAGTTCGCGGTAGGAGCGCGGCTTGCTGGCATAATACTGATAATGATGGGGACAGGTCATGGGGCGCAGGATCAATTCTTCCTCATCCACTTTCATGACCGGATACATGGTTTCTTTATAGTAGGGATAATGCCCGGAGATGCGGTAGAGTTCCAGATTGGCGATATCCGGGGTATAAACGTGCTTGTAACCACGTTTTAATTCTTCATCGACGACAAAACGTTCCAGTTCGCGGCGGATGGTGGAGCCTTTTTCCGTATAGAGCGGCAGGCCTTTACCCACGAGGTCGGAAAAGATGAACAGGTTGAGGTCTTTACCGAGTTTCCGGTGGTCGCGTTTTTTGATCTCTTCCTGCTGGAGCAAGTAAGCATCAAGTTCTTTCTGATTATTGAAAGCGACGGCGTAGACGCGCTGCAGCATCGGGTTTTTTTCGCTGCCGCGCCAATAGGCGCCCGCCACGGACATCAGTTTCACGGTTTTGATAGCAGAGGTGTAGCGGACATGAGGACCGCGACACATATCGGTGAAATTGCCTTGTTTGTAGACAGTCACTTCGTCGCCGGGGAGTTCTTCGAGCAGCTCCAGTTTATAAGGCTGCTTGGCGAAGAGTAATCGAGCCTGCGCTTTGGTAACCGTTTCTTTGATAAAGGGGTAGTTACCCTTGATGATCTCTTTCATTTTGGCTTCGATAACGGGCAGGTCTTCGGGGGTTAATTTGCGCGGCAGGTCGAAGTCGTAATAAAAACCGTCCTCGATAGTCGGTCCGATGCCGAATTTAGCTTCCGGGAACATAGTTTGCACGGCTTCCGCCATGACATGCGCGGCGGAATGCCGCATCAATTCCAGCTTGTCTTCCACCGGTTGCTTCTGTTCGTCAGCCATAAATATTTCTCCGCTTTTTATTGCACGACTAAAAGATAATTATACCAATTTGAGCGTAAAAAGACAATCAGCAGCTACAATGACCCTCACTATATTAACCACTTTCAGCGTAGTTTCACTCAAAAATACTTCGTGCGCTTTTGCGCCAGATGGAAAGAGAGATTGGAGAAGGATGTAAACACAAACTAATGACAACAGCAGAATCAAGTCCAGATATGGATTATGCAACGGAGTTACGGCACAACGCCCCATCTCCGGCTCTTCCCCGCAGAGAAGAGGGATTTATATAAATAAGAGGGGCTAAATGCCCCTCTTGAACACCCTTAGCCAGGCATCCGGATTGTAGAGAGAGACTCGCCTGAAACGGACTCGCAAAGACAGCCCCATAATAACGACCCCGGGAGTCTTGATGTCCCGTACCGGTAATTACCGAAAAAACCACCAATACGCCAGTCCCAAATGCAGCAGCGTACTGACAAATAACACAAAAGTAAATATGCCTTTTTTAGTTTTGTGCCGGAACAAAGACCGCCCGAGCCAACCACCAACAAAGCCACCTAACAAAGCCAAGCCATGTAAAGCGATTTCCGGCACGCGCCGCCCCGCTTGCCGGGATTGGGTTTTATCGTAACCATACAAAATAAAAGTGATCAAACTGGTTGCGGCCAACCATATCAAATATATATGCCAATCCATATAATCCCTTACCTGTTTTCAGATATACACAATTGCAAGTCATTACGCGTAATATTTGCATTCCTGGTGTGGATATGGTATTATAAATTTACCCTAGTAAACAAATAAGCGCTCTGAACCTCGCAGAAAACGAGGTTTTTTTATGCCTTTTTTTACGCGACCTGAGATTTGACGGCAAGTGTATAATTGATGCTGTGAATCTTATCAGAAAGATATCGTTTGTCAATGTTGTGGGCTGGCTGGTCGGCATGGGCTACGGGGCGATGGTGGGCTACCTGGCGGTGAGCAGCGCCGATTTGCCGCCGGGTAAAATCAGCAACGATACTTATCAGAATTTCGGTCTTTACGCCGGGGCATTGGTGGGGTTGGGGATTTGCCTGCTGGCGAACCTGGTTTATCTTTCCGGGAAAAAACGTTTCGTAAGTCACCGGCTGGGATTTCTGCTGGCGGTCTGCGTGCCGGCAGGTTTAATGATCGGCGCGCTTTCCAGCTATTACGTGCATATTTCCGCTGGCGCCTACGGCATGATCATGGCAAAAACCAATGTGATCGTGATCGCCACGGCCATACCGGGTTTCATCGGGGGTCTGGTGCCGGGTGTGACCCTATTGATCGCCCAACCATAATAAAGCATCCTTTTGATACATCCAATTTGAAATCCGGGCTGCGGATCAAGGCAGGAGAAACGAACCAACAGAGATTGCTTTGATATTTTAGTCTTGGTTATGGATCTGCGGGCGGGGTTTCAAACCCGCCCCTACAGAAGATGTTGGAAAATAAGCTACTCGGAGATTGCCACGTCCTTCCAGTTCCCGCAATGGGCGGAAAGACAGGGATTATTTCGCTATTCGTATTCCGTATTTGCTATAATGTACTATTATGAGTCAAATTGAGATTGTGCCTGACGGCACCGTTACGTCATCCCAGGGATTCACTGCCGGCGCGACCTATGCCGGCATCAAGAAAAAGGGCGAGAATGTGCTTGATCTGGGGATACTTTATTCCCAGGAGCCCTGCCGCGCGGCGGCGGTTTTTACCACCAATAAAATCAAATCCGCTGCCGTAGCCGTGAACCAGTTGCATTTGCAGAACAACCGCAGTGTATGCGCGGTGATCGCCAACAGCGGTTGCGCGAATTCCTCCACCGGCAAGCAGGGACTGAAAGACGCCCATGAGACCACAGAACTGGTGGCGAAAGCATTGGGGATTGAAGCTAACGAAGTCATTGTGGCGAGCACGGGCGTCATTGGC
>JAQTOJ010000099.1 GCA_028713395.1 Dehalococcoidales bacterium
AACAAATCAAAAACGTATTCAAGCAAAACCTTTCCTACCGCACCGACTATATATTGAATATCATCAACTCTTTACTATGGTTGATAGTGAATGTGTATATCTGGCAAGCGTTAATGGGTGCGAAAGGCGGGGTATCAACATCCGCGGGTACTATTTCTTTTCAACAGATGGTGACATATACAGTGATCAGCTCGGTGATCTCCGCCGTGATCGGAAATAACATCACCAACATTATTGATGAACGGATACGCAGCGGCGATATTGCCATGGATTTGGTGAAACCCGTCAGCTTTCAGGGATTGATGTTTTCCAGCAACATCGGAGAAACTATTTTCCGTCTGGCTTTTCGTACCTTGCCAGTCCTGATTATCGGCTTCGCGCTGTATCATATCAGCCTGCCGACCATGAGTAATTTTTTGTTTTTCTGCGTCTCTTTAGCGGGCAGTGTATTGATGTACTTCATCTTTAGGTTCATTATCGCACTGGTGGCTTTCTGGTACCCGGCGCCCACCTGGCACTGGGTATGGATACTGGATCTGGCCATCGATATCTTCGCCGGCGCGTTTATACCTTTATGGTTCTTCCCCAGCGCGATTGTGAAGTTTGCTGATTTCCTGCCGTTCAAACTGATATATTATGTTCCCATTTCAATCTATCTCGGCAGATACGAAATACATGAAATCCCTTTACTGATTCTGCAACAGATTATGTGGCTGGCGGTGTTATATGGCGGCATGGCTTTGATGTGGAAGCAGGCGGTGCGGAAATTGACGATTCAGGGAGGATAAATGGAGTTACTAAAATTATGTCTACGCCTTTCCAACACGTACCTGAAAGGCAGGCTGGAACACCGGATGCAGTTTATTATGGACCCGATGATGAACGTAATTTCTTACAGTATCAGTTTCTTCAGCATATGGATATTGGTCAGCAAATTCGGATCCATCGCCGGCTGGAATTTCTATGAAATCATGCTGCTTTTTAATATGAACCTTTTTGGTTATGGAGTCGCCGGATTCTTTTTCTACGTACCGATGGTATATCTGGGCAGGTCTATCCAAAGAGGTATATTTGATCACGTATTGCTGAAACCGATGAATCCGTTGTTGTACCTGGTATGTTCCTCTACCAATAACACGCTGTTCGGGCATATTTTCCTTTCCTCGGTGGCGCTCATCTTTACCTTTGCGCACCTGGCGATCGCGTGGTCTTTCGGCAAGGTGTTATTTTTACTTTTGGCTTTATTTGGTTCAATCACAATACACATCGCGTTTTTACTGATTGCCGGTTCTTTTAGTTTCTGGACAAGTTCGCCGAACTCGTTCCGGGATACAATTTTTCAAAACGCACGGTCGATTGTGCACTATCCCTTGAATATCTACGGGAAGATTTTCCAGGTGGTATTGACCTTCATAATACCGTTCGCTTTCGTGGGGTTTTACCCGGCACAATACTTGCTGGGAAAGGGACCGACACTTTTCCACCCGATACTGCAATACAGCGCACCGGTAGTGGGAGTGGGGATGTGTCTAGGGGCATACCAGTTCTGGAGGGCGGGCATCAACCATTATGAAAGCACCGGATCCTGAAACGAAACAAATAACCCATTCGGGAGTAATAAAACGAAGAGAGTGGCGTGTTTTCTAGACGGGGTTTATGTCAACTCCCTCTGTATCTCCCCCTTCTAGGGGGAGAGGAGTGATGGGTACAGACCGGATTCAATGGTAACAAAATAGACCGGACACCGTGTCCCTGTAGCAAGTATGGGAAGACATGGAGGAAGGACAGGGATGTGTGTCCATAGCTCGTAGGAACAAAAGGAGAACCGGGATAAAAACTATTTCCTTTCACAGGCGTGAATGTGATAAAATAAAAGGTCGGTGCGAACGTAAAAACCACCAAATCTCAGGCCGGGACAGTATTATTTAAATGCAGATTCATATCTTGACTCTTTTTCCAGAGATGTTCGCGGGGCCTTTCGGCGTGGGTCTATTCAAAAAAGCGGCGGAAAGCGGCCTGGTGACGCTGAATATCCGCAATATCCGGGATTACACCCACGATAAACACCATACCGTGGACGACGCGCCCTACGGCGGCGGCGCCGGCATGGTGATGAAACCGCAACCGATTTTTGAAGCGGTGGAAGCCTTAAAAGCGGAATTAGCCGCCCAAAATATAAATGAAGCGATACCGGTGATCTTACTTTCGCCCCGGGGGCGTAAATTCTGCCAACAGATGGCGGTGGAATTATCAAATAATGCCCACCTGATCCTGATCTGCGGCGAATATGAGGGAGTGGACGAACGGGTGAGCGAACACCTGGTGACGGATGAAATCAGCATAGGGGATTATGTGTTGACCGGTGGTGAACTGGCGGCGATGGTGGTAGTGAACGCGGTATCCCGATTAGTTCCGGGTTTCCTCGGCTCGGCGGAATCTTTAATTTCAGAATCGCACACGGGCGGTTTACTGGAATACCCGCAATACACACGCCCGCCGGTTTTCCGCGAATGGGCAGTGCCGGATGTTTTACTTTCCGGCAACCATGAACAAGTGAATAAATGGCGCCGTCAGCAAGCGGTTTTACACACTTTACAACGCCGTCCCGACCTGCTGGTGAACGCCGATGTTGATATTAAAGAAAAATAAATGTTAACCTAGAGGGAGAGACCTCGGTAGACAGGAGTAAACAGAAATGAAAATGGCTGACCTGGTTAATGCCAAGCCAAAAAGCAAAATGCCCGTCATGACCCCGGGCGATACCGTCAAGGTAAATTTGAAGGTCATTGAAGGCGATAAAGAACGCGTCCAGGCGTATCAGGGCGTCGTCATCCGCATCCGCAAGGGTGATGCCGGCGGCACGTTCACCGTGCGCCGCGTGGCTTATGGCGTGGGTATCGAACGCACCTTCCCGGTCGCTTCTCCGCTGATTGAAAAATTACAGATCGTGCGCCATGGTAAAGTCCGCCGCGCCAAACTGTATTACCTGCGTGGGTTGAGCGCCAAGAAGGCCCGCATCAAGGAAAAGAGATTACCGAAGGGCGCCACCGAAGAATTGATGCCCACCTCGGAAGCTGAACCCGTAATTGAAACGGTAGCCGCGCCTGCTGCTGCCGAAACCAAGGAATAAATTGCACTAACGGAGTAAAGGATGGGGTACGCTGAGGTCTGTGTGAACGCGCCGACGGCGCAGATGCGCACCTTCAGCTACTCTATCCCTCCTCAATATCAAATCCAGCCCGGTCAAGCCGTCTGGGTGCCGTTCGGGCAAAGACTCTTGCAGGGCATCGTTTTCGAACTGACAGCAACACCCGCCGTAGAACAGACCCGCGATATTGCCGGGATCATTGCAGATAACCCACTTTTATCGCCCGCGCAGCTTGCTCTCGCCCGTTGGCTTTCCGATTATTACTTGTCGCCCCTCTTCAACGCCGTGGCTTTGATGCTGCCGCCGGCCTTCGAACGCCGCGTGCGGACCTACCTGGAACCAGAGAACACCGACCGCGATCTATCTTCCCTAAATGAAACACAGCAGCAAATACTGCATTTATTATCAGAACAAAAACGGATCGGGTTGAAGGAACTGGAAAAAGAACTGGGTAAACGCAAAACCCAGACCGCCGTGGGTTTCCTGGTGAACCTGGGTCTAGTCAAACGCACCTACGAACTGGAAAAGGTGAAGGTCAAATCCAAAACGGTAGTAGTGTTAAGGCTGGCGGTCCCGCCGGAAGAAGTCCCTGACATCCTGCAACGGCAAATCAGCCCACGTGCGGTGAAACAACGCCGCTTACTGGCATTCCTCACGGAACAAGCCGTTTCCGTGCCTCTGACGTCAGCTCGGGAAAAAACCGGCTGCGATGCGTTGACCGTGAACACCCTGATCAAGAAAGGGTTGATCAGTAAGGAGACGGTCGAAGTGCGACGCGAGCCACCGGAGCTGCGCCCCGCGAAAACATCTCAACCATTTTTACTGACGCCCGCGCAGCAAGCGGTATTTGAACCCATTAGCCGCGAAATCAAGGAATCGATTGAAAAACCGGGCAAAGGCAAGGTTTTTCTTTTACACGGGGTGACGGGTAGCGGCAAAACGGAGATATATTTACGCGCCCTGGCTGAAGCCATTCAGCGTCATAAAAAAGGGATCGTGCTGGTGCCGGAAATATCGATGACACCACAGATCATCGAACGTTTCGTGGCGCGTTTTCCGGGGCGCGTGGCGCTGCTCCACAGTAAACTGACGCCCGGCGAACAGTACGACGAATGGCACCGGATAAAGAATGGCGAGGTGGATGTGGTCATTGGGCCGCGCAGCGCTTTGTTTGCGCCGCTGGCAGATACGGGCGTGATCATTATGGATGAAGAACACGAGTGGACGTATAAGCAGACCGAGCAATCCCCCCGTTACCACACGCGTGATGTGGCGGTGAAAATGAGCGAGCTGACCGGTTGTACGGTAGTTTTAGGCAGCGCCACGCCGGATGTGAGCACGTATTACCGCACACAAACCGGTGAATATCAGTTATTGACGCTTCCCGAACGCGTGACGCCGGTGGCGAACTCTCCCCTGCCGGAAGTAACCGTGATCGATATGAAACAAGAGCTTAAAGAAAACAACCGCAGTATTTTCAGCCGCGCGCTGGCGGACGGGATTACGAGCGCCCTGGCGCAAAACCGGCAGGTGATACTCTTTCTCAACCGGCGGGGCATGAACAGCTATGTGCAATGCCGCAACTGCGGCTTCACAATAAAATGCCGCCGCTGTGAGACCGCCATGACCTATCACCTGGATACGGCATCGCTGTTGTGCCACCGCTGCAATTATAAAATGCCCGTGCCGGTGGTTTGCCCGCGCTGCGCCAGCCACCGCATCCGTTTCCTGGGCATCGGCACGGAGAAGCTGGAGCAGGAAATAAAGACTGCCTTTCAGTCAGCTCGGGTTGTACGCTGGGATTCCGATACGACCAAGGGCAGGCACGAGCACCAGCGCATACTGGAACAGTTCCGGAAACATAAAGCCGATATTTTAATCGGCACGCAGATGGTGGCCAAGGGTCTGGATCTACCGCTGGTCACACTGGTAGGGGTAATCAATGCCGACCTGGGTCTGTATCTGCCGGATTTCCGCGCCGGTGAACGCACCTTCCAATTGTTGAGCCAGGTGGCGGGGCGCGCCGGGCGTGGCGCGAGCGGCGGACAGGCGATCATCCAGACCTACAACCCGGAACACTATGCCATACAAGCGGCGGCGAAACATGATTATAACCTGTTTTATGAGCAGGAAATCGCTTTTAGAAAGCAACTCCGGGAACCGCCTTTTACCCAACTGGTCAATCTCACTTTTGTGCACCCCAACGAACAACGCTGTGAAGACGAAACCCGGAAAATAGCCCAACAAATACTGGAAGAGCGAGACGCGCAAGGGATTGCCGGAATGGAACTGATAGGCCCGGCGCCCGCCTATATGAGCCGGGTGCGCGGACGCTACCGCTGGCAAATAATTCTCCGCGGCTACGACCTGCCGCCTTTCCTGAAAAAGTGCAACTTCGGGCAGGGGTGGGCGATAGATGTTGACCCTATCGGCATCTAGGTCTTACTATTATATAGAGAGAAATTATGGCAATCAAGAAAATCGTTACTGTGCCCGACCCCATCCTGCGCAAGCATGCTAAAAAGGTCACAGCCTTTGATAAGGACTTGCAGCGATTGGTCAACGATATGATGCAGACGCTGCATGACGCCAGCGGCGCCGGTTTAGCCGCGCCCCAGATCGGTGTTTCGCAACGGATCATTGTGCTGAGTATCAATGAAAACCAATGCACCACCGAACTCGCCATCATCAACCCGGAGGTTGTGAAACGAAAGGGTGAACGGGTTTGCAAAGAGGGTTGCCTCAGCATCCCCGGGTATATCGGCGAGATCAAACGCTCGGCTGAAGTCAAGGTCAAAGGTTGCGATGTTTACGGCAAAGAGATCAAGATCAAAGGCCAAGGCTTCCTGGGGCAAGCGCTGGAACATGAAATAGACCACCTCAACGGTGTGCTCTATGTCGATCACCTGGAAAGCCAGGATAAGCTCAAACGGCTGGAACCCGAGTCTGAAGAAGACGCAGAAGAAGAAACCAGCGAAGAGTAAACAGGAGTTTTGTTCCGGTGATTATTGCCCCATGCTTTTTCTAAGGTCTTCATCCAGCCACACGTGAGTAGGCACTTCATTAGAGTATTCACCAACGTAACCGTGCAGGTAGGGCTGCCAGAACACATAAGTGCAGGGTTGCGGTAAGGCGATCTCCCATGACTGCTGCATACCGTACACGTAGATGGATTTTAAGATAGCATCACGTTTGGCGATATTCGCTTCGTTCCGGGCAGCACTGTATGCCTCGTCGATCTTCGGATCACTGACCATGCCGTAATTGTTGATAGCGGAGCTTCTCCAGCACCAACCGAGCACGGACCACTGGCTGGAATTATCCCAGTCCACAATGGCGGTATCCCGGTAGTTCTTATTATTAAGCAAGGTATAGAGGGCACGGGACTCCATTTCTATTATTGTGGTCGTGCAGCCGATGGCTTCCCAGTATGATTTCACAACGTTGGCACGATCGGAGTAGAACTCCACCGGCGGGCAGAGCAATTCAATGGGGAAACCGTTGGGATAACCGGCTGCGTCTAGTAGTTGCCTGGCCTTGGCGGGATCGTAATTGTACAGTTCCTGTACATCTGCAGGTAATTTGTCCATCGGGGTGAAGATATCGTAGCCGACAGAATCCATTACCGGCCATGCCAGAAGTGACCCCTGCCCTTCCATGAAATCTTTGAGAATGGTCTTGCGGTCGATGGCGATGGCTAAAGCGCGGCGTACCTGGAGGTTGTTGTAGGGGGCTTTATCGGTACGCATGAAAATAACCTGGTTATTTTGATCCGGACGGTTGGTATAATGTAATCTATAGTTGCTCTTCATCAATTCCTTGCCGTGAGCCAGATCCACACCGCAAATCATAATTTTACCCGTTTTGACGGCGACTATCTGATATTCCGGGTTGGTAATAATCAAAGAACGATAGCCATCAAGATAAGGTAATCTGTTTGGAGGGTGTAAAGGGTCTCTCTGCCAGTAATCCGGGTTCTTGATGAAAGTAACACTGCTTTCCGGCACAAAATCACCCACGACGAACGGCCCGGTGCCGATGGCGTTTTTCCAGTCTTCGGGATCTACCGCCCCCGCACCAAAAAAGGCTTCTTTGGGATAAAGACAGGCTATGGCGCCGGACGAGATATTACTGATCGGTGTCCTGCTGGTAATCTTGATGGTGTATTTTTCATCTTCTACCACCGAGGCCAAAAGATAG
>JAQTOJ010000100.1 GCA_028713395.1 Dehalococcoidales bacterium
TTGAGAGGAAGCACGGGTGGCTAAGTTAAAATAAAGTGAGGTAAGCACATGCCGGATTCAATGATCATCATACTATATATCTCCATTTTCATTATTGGTGCGGTGCTCGGCGGCGCCGTGATATTCTTCTTCCGCCGGATGTCCGTGAACCGTTTGTTAAAAGTAGCCCAGAGAAGAGCCACCAGGGTAGGGATTGAAGCTAAAGAAGAAGCCAAAGCGACCACCGACCAGGCGAAACTGGAAGCCGATAAGATCCGCAATAACGCAGAAAACGAATACCGCGAACGCCGCAACGAGATTCAGCGACAGGAAAACAGACTGCTTTCCAAGACGGAAAATCTGGAAAGGAAACTGGAAGGCGTGGTGCAGCGCGAACGGGCGTTGACCAACAAAGAAAAGCAATTGGAAACCCTGCGTTTGCAGATTGAAGATGCCAAGAACCGCGAATTGAAGCAACTGGAAATAATTGCAGCAATGTCCGCCACCGAAGCTAAAGAGATCCTCTTACAAAGAGTTGAAGGTGAAATGAAGGAAGAGGGTTCCCGCCGCCTGCGCGAATGGGAAGCCAAGCTGAAAGAACAGGCCGACCAGAAAGCCCAGGATATTTTGGCGCAGGTCATTCAGCGCTCCGCTTCCGAGGTCACTTCGGAGACGACGGTGGTCAGCGTACCCCTGCCCAGTGATGAAATGAAAGGCCGCCTCATCGGGCGTGAAGGGCGCAACATCCGCGCTTTGGAGCAGGCGACCGGAGTCGACCTGATCGTGGATGATACCCCGGAAGCCGTGACCCTTTCCAGCTTCGACCCGGTACGCCGCGAAATCGCCCGTGTAGCTTTGACGAAACTGATTCTGGACGGCAGAATCCACCCCGCCCGTATTGAAGAAGTGGTGAAGAAAGCGGAAGAAGAAGTGGATGCCGATATTCAAACCGCCGGCGAACAGGCGGCGATTCAAGTTGGTATTCAGGGTTTAAGACCGGAAATCATAAAACTGATGGGGCGGTTGAAGTACCGCACCAGCTACGGTCAGAGCGTACTGGCTCACAGCATAGAAGTGGCATATATGGCGGGCATGATCGCCTTTGAGTTGGGCGCGAATGTGACAATCGCTAAAAAAGCCGGGCTGCTGCACGACATTGGCAAAGCCGTCGATCGCGAGGTGGAAGGCACGCACGCCTCCATCGGCGCCGACCTGGTGAAGCAGTGGGAGAAATCCCCGGAAGTGGTCATGGGCATCAGCGAGCACCATTTGGAAACATCCAACACCAGCCTGTGGGGCTTTATCGTGGCCGCCGCGGATGCGATCAGCAGCGCGCGCCCGGGCGCCCGCCGCGAATCATTGGAAAACTACCTGAAACGCCTTAAGGCGCTGGAAGATATTGCCAACAGTTTCAAGGGCGTGGACAAGTCCTTCGCCATCCAGGCAGGGCGTGAAATACGCATTCTGGTGAAACCGGAAGAAGTTGACGACCTGGGCGCCATGAGATTAGCCCGGGACATCGTCAAGAAAATTGAAGAGGGGATGGAATATCCCGGACAGATCAGGGTAACGGTTTTGAGAGAAACCCGTGCCGTGGACTACGCAAAATAATCAAATAAAAGCTGAGAGCTAAAAGGCTGTAGGCTGTATGAGAATACTGGCCATTGGAGATGTAATCGGCAAACCGGGCAGGCAAGCGCTGACCCGGTTATTGCCGTTAATCAAAGAAGAGCACGGGGTAGATTTCACCATCGTCAACGCGGAAAACTCCGCCGGAGGGATTGGCGTCACGCCGGAAACCGCCACGGATCTGTGGAACGCCGGAGCCGATGTACTGACGACCGGCAACCACGTGTGGGCTTACAAAGAAATACTGCCGGTGCTGGATGGCAACTCGGCCATTATCCGGCCTTACAACTATCCACCCGGTGTGAGCGGCCGGGGATACCTGATCAAAGACGGTGTCATGGTGGTTAATCTTATCGGGCGGACATTCATGACCAATTACGATTGTCCTTTCCGCAGCATGGATGCGCTGCTGGAGCAGGTGAAGGAAAGACCGCCGGTAATTATCGTGGATTTTCACGCGGAAGCCACCTCCGAGAAGAATGCCCTGGGCCGATACCTGGACGGGCGGGTGAGCGCGGTGCTGGGGACACATACCCACGTAGGCACGATCGATACCGGTGTGCTCAATGGCGGCACGGCCTATGTCACGGATATAGGCATGACCGGGCCGATGGATTCGGTGATCGGGGACGACCCCGAAAATGTGATCAAACGCTTTCTCACCATCCTGCCGTACCGGCTTTCCGCCGGTAAAGGCAGGGTAGTCTTTAATGCGGTTTTAGTGGACGTGGATGAAAGCAGCGGCAAAGCCAGGCGCATCGAACGAATACAAAGAGAGACGGAATAGTGCCGAAGATAGACTTGCATATACATACAAATGCATCCGATGGCAAGTACAGCCCGGCGGAGATCGTGAGGAAAGCCGCGGGACTGGGGCTGGAGGCAATTGCCATATCCGACCACGATACGGTCAACGGCATCAAGCCGGCGTTGGAAGCGGCGCAAGAGTTCCCGAAACTCAACCTGATCCCGGCGGTGGAATTGAGCACGGATGTGCCGAGCGGGGAAATACATGTGCTGGGTTATTACATCGACTACACGAACGAGGAATTTGAAGCCAACCTGAGCAACATGCGCAGTTCACGGTTGGACCGGGCGCACAAAATCATTGCCAAACTAGCGGAATTGGGCATGAAAATCGATTACGACCGCGTGCAACAGATTGCGGGCACCGGCACACTGGGGAGACCGCACATTGCGCAGGCGTTAATGGAAAAAGGGTATATACAGGATTTCAAAGAGGCGTTCAGTAAATACATAGGGCACGGGGGACCGGCCTACGTGGAGCGGGATAAGTTAACACCGGTGGAAGCGGTGCAGCTGATAGGGCACACGGGCGGGCTGCCGGTTTTGGCGCATCCGCTGACCGCGGGCAATGTGGAAAATATCATTCTGGAATTGAAACCGGCGGGACTGGTGGGCATGGAAGTATATTATGCGGCTTACGCTTTTGAAGAAGTAAGCCCGCTACTGGGGTTAGCCTACAAGCACGGCTTGATCGCCACCGGCGGCACGGATTACCACGGCATCGACAGCAATTCCGAAATGATGATGGGCGGGGTGGACGTGCCCCCCAGAGCGGTGGAACAGCTCACCAGATTAGCCCAGGAGCGGGGCTTAAAAATCCCGGGGAAAATCCGCAAGGAGTAAAAATGTTTTGGCAATTCGTGGTGCTCACCATCGGCGCGTATCTTTTGGGGGCGGTGCCCGCCGCGTATCTGGCGGTGAAATGGACACGCGGCGTGGATATACGCAAGATAGGCACCGGCAAGGTGGGGGCATCGAACGTATTTAGCGCCGGCCCCAAGTGGGCAGTGATTCCCGTGGCCATTTTCGATATCGGCAAGGGGGCGCTGGTGGTCTGGATAGCCAAGGTGGCGGGCTTGAATGGCTGGGAACAGGTAGCGGTTGGCTTTGGGGCGATTATAGGGCATAACTGGCCGATCTACCTGGGTTTCAAAAGCGGGGGACGCGGGGTTTTTGCTTCGCTGGGGGTGATATTCGCGCTTTCCTGGCAGGTGGGGTTGTTCGCTTTGATTTTCCCTTATCTGTTCGCGCCGATCAAGCAGGTGGCGTTGGGGGTATTCATTGCCTATTTATTGCTGGCGCCGGTCTACTGGCTGGAGAGTCAGCTAACCCATGATAGCGTGCGCAATCCCATTGTGTTTGTGTTGATCGCCATTGCGATTCTGGGCATCAGCCGCAGGTTGATTGCGCACCGCAATGAGATCAGCAAGAAATCACCCTGGCGGGTAGTGATCATGAATCGTCTTTTGTTCGATAGGGATATCCGCGACCGGAAGGTGTGGATCAGCAACGGCAACGGGGCGCATTGATAATAGCTGCCGTTAATTTTCCGCCCAGACCCACTTCCGCGCGATGAGGAATCTAACGATAAAGACGAGCAAAATAGCCAGGGCGGCGGCGGGCACGGGCGGTATTTTCCCGAATCTGACGAATGCCCAGAGCGCGAGCATATCCAACAATAGCGTGGCGCCCGCCATGACAAAATAACGCAACCCGCCCAGTTTCTTTTCCGTCCAACCTTTGAACGTCCAGTATTTATTCAGCAGGTAGTTGAAGATGATGGCGACCAGCGAGGAGAGGAAAAACGGCAGCAGGTAATATTCCGTGCCCAAAAAGCTGCCTTTGACGGTAAACCAGGGCGCCGGCGGCCATTTGATCAACGCATTCAATATCAGGATATTGACGATAAACCCCAGACCGCCGACGATCATAAAGTTCAGTATTTGATATTTTGCCAGGTATAAATTTACCAGTTGCTGCACATATTGCCAGATAATTTTACGGGAGAGTTTGGAAGCGCCCCTGGCGCGGGGGGAAAAGGTGTAGGGCACTTCGGTCATGGTTTTGTATTTACCGCGGACGGCAATTTCCAGCCCGATTTTCCAGCCGACGGGACTCAATGTGGTGACATCCAGCGCCGCCCGGCGGAAACCGAACAAACCGCTGACTCTATCTTTTACTTTAGGCAGCAGCGGGAGGGCCAAAAGATTGGCGACGAAGGAGACGATTTTGCGGCCGAGAGTCCAGTCTCCGGGGCTGCCGCCCTGGGCATAGCGCGAACCCATGACGAAATCAGTGGTTTGCAGGGCGGCGAACAGGGGCGTCAAGACCGCCGGCGGGTGCTGTAAATCTGCATCCATGACGATGACGAATTCAGAATCGCTTTGCTTGATGCCGTCCACGACGGCGGAAGCCAGACCGCGTTTGTCTTTACGCACCATGACCCTTACCGGGTATTTGGCGGCCAATTTATTGATTTCATCGGCGGTGCCGTCCCGGCTGTTATCGTCGACGAACAAAATTTCGTAATCCACTTTTGCGAGCGCCGCCGCGACTCTTTCGACAAGCAGCGAGACGTTTTCTTTTTCATTGTAGGTAGGCACGATGACCGCCAGGGTTTTTTTCATATCATTTCCTCGTGCGTGTTTTGTTTCAAATATAATACCACATTCAGGCAAGGGATTGAGCTTGACATTACGCGCCGGTGAAGCTTAACATAATCTTAAGGATATATTTTGTCCGTGAACAAAGAAAGGGAATCCCGCCAATGATCTTAGATTTATTTCGCAATTATGTTTTGATTATACCGGCGTGCACCTGGATTGTGGCGCAATTGACCAAAATGGTCATTGCGCTGATCAAGGGGGACGGGCTGGATTTGAGCTATATGCTGAGCAGCGGCGGCATGCCCAGCGCGCATTCGGCGGTGGTGAGCGCGCTGGCGACGGCGATCGCCATGAAGGAAGGGCTGGGGTCAACATCGTTCGGGATTGCAGTGATACTGGCGCTGATCGTGATGTACGATTCCGCGGGGGTGCGGCAAGCCGTAGGGCAGCAATCGATGGTGGTGAACCGCATCGTCAGCGAGTTGAAAAAACACCAGCCTTTGATAACACTGGAGGCCGATCTGCGCGAACTGGTAGGGCATACGCCTTTTCAGGTGATCGTGGGGGCGGCGATGGGCGTGGCGATAGCCTGGACATGGCTGATAATTGCGGGCGTCTAGTCGTCCCTGATCAAGCGTTTACCGTAACTCACCACATGATCGTCCGTGTAGCCGATCTTTTCGTAAAATTTCATCGCTTCGAAGTTATCCGCGCGCACCTGTAGATTGATCTTGGGGCAACCCAGGGAAAGAAGTTTATCCGCGATGACGTTCATGATCTGTTTGCCGAGGCCTCTTTTGCGGTAAGCGGGATCGACCGCCAGGTAATTGACCCAGCCGCGATGTCCTTCGTAGCCGCCGATGACGCTGGCGACGATTATACCTTCAATAACGCCGACCAGGAAGAGTTCAGGGTTGACGGTAAGCTTGCGGGCAATATCACGCTGCGGATTATTCCAGGGGCGCAGGAGGTTGCTTTTCTGCCAGAGAGCGATGACTTCAGTCTGGTCAGATGCGGCATATGGGCGGATGGTGAAACCGGGTGTCGTTTTATTCATGGGTTTGAGCCTCCGGTAGTTTTTGATTGGGAGAGTTCTTCCAAGATTGATACACGAAATCCCCCTGTATTCCTCCCCGATCAGGTCGGGGACAGGCTCTTCAAACTTGAAGGGAGAGAAGGAACGCCCTGGATCCCAGCCTACGCTGGGATGACATGTTTGGAAGACAAGGGAATGGAGTTAGCCCAATTCTCCTTTCAACAATTCAAAAGCAGTTTTGATTTCTGCCTCCGTGGCGTTTTCATGCAGCGAGTTGAAATCCGTGATTTCCCGTTTATCGAGCACGGCTTTGACGACCTGCCGCAGGTGTTTACCCTGCGGGTTTTTGGGTATGGCGGAGACGAAACGGATATCTTTAGGGGCGGCGATGGCGCCGACCATATCGCGCACGAGGTTGCGTAATTCCATTTTCAGCGGTGTGGCGCCTTCGATGCCCGGTTTCAAGACAACGAGGCCGACCGGCTCATCGCCTTTGAGGGCATCCGCGGCGCCGATGACGCAGACTTCCTGGACGGAAGGATGGGTAGAAATCACATGGGCGATCTCCCGGGTGCTGATGCGCTGCCCGGCGACATTGATGACCTCATCCACGCGGGCGCCGATCTTCAGGTAGCCGTCAACATCCCTGGTGGAATAATCGCCGCACAGGAAAAGGGTCCGGCCGGGGAAAAACTGCCAGTAGTCTTTCTTGTAAAATTCTTTGTTTTGCCAGAGGGTGGTGATATGTCCGGGGGGCAAGGGTGATCTGGCGACGAGATAGCCTTCGGTATCGACGGGGACTTCGTGGCCTTTTTTATCCACGACGGCGAGTTGCCAGCCGATGACCGGTTTGTTGGCGACACCCGGTTTGATGGGCAGCATGCCGACACCGGCCATGATGGAAGTCATGGGCCAGCCGGCTTCCGTGAGCCAGTAATGGTCGATGACGGGAATGCCTTTGGTGGCTTCAGTCGCCCATTTCACAATTTCCGGATTGACATATTCACCCGCCAAAAAGAGTAAACGCAGCGAGCTGAGATCGTGTTTTTGGGCATGCTCGATACCAAACCTTTCCAGCATTTTGAAGACGGTGGGCACGCTGAAAATGACGTTGACCTTGTGTTTTTCCATGAGCCGCCAGTAAACGGCGTGATCGGGGTAATCCGGCGTGCCTTCAAACATGACGGAAGTAACGCCGTAGAGCAG
>JAQTOJ010000101.1 GCA_028713395.1 Dehalococcoidales bacterium
GATGGGTCCGTAGCCGCAACCGAGATCGAGGATTTTCTTGTAAGGGAAATCCTGCCCCAGGGTTAGAGTGCGGATGAGAAACTGCGTGCCAAGATCCACTTGGAAACTGCTGAAGAGATCCTGGGAGACGCGGAATTGTAATTCCCGGCCGCTATATTTATAGGTAAGCGTTTTTTTGTAATAAATATCGGTCACAAATGTATCCTTATTTTCCTGGGGGAGTTCAGAAATATTAACACAGTTTTGAAGGCGGTCACAATAAAGAGATAATGGTTACTTGTTATTTCAATTTGTTGATGTGGAGGGCGATTGAGTTATGTAAAAATTCCGCCAGGTTGTTTTGCGTCGGAGGTTGGATTTTCGCTTGTTGAATGATTGCGGGCACTAGAATGAAACCCTGGTCGGCTTGCCAACTCGCCATTATTGGCGATTCATCTGCATTGCCGGTGGCCAGCGCCAGGGAAATACCCCGAACGAGACTTTCTTCCAAGACCCGTAACTTAGCCTCGATGGATTCATCCCATAAGTAACCGTTGGCGGCCATTTTCCCGGTATCAGCCATCAAATTAAAATCCGTTGTGCCAATGAGGATTATAAGTAAATCGCGATGCTGTCTGAAAATCGGATGAAGATATTCGTGAATCAAAATAGATATTTCAGGCCTGGTGGTGACAACGAACACGGTATCGTTTTTACTTACGTTATCCGCCGCGAACGGAGATTGGAGTAGATTCGGCGCAAATACCACTTGGGCATCATTTGGCGAACCCTGATTAAAAGCGTTTATGCGCCGTTCGGTTTCCGCAAGAATGGATGAATATACGGGTAAGCTTACGGTCAGGAGTTGCTGATATGCCGACCATATACCTTGATATTCCTTGAAGTTCTTTATTCCCTTGATAAAATCCGGCAGTTGTGCAATCCATCTGGTAAAATCGGGATTTTCAAATTCACGACTGGTGTTGGCGGATTTTTCAAACGCCAGATAATCATCAAAGTTTTGCCATTTATTGTCTTCGTTTATAAAAAAGCTGGCAGCCGTAATACAAGAACCGCGCGGCCAATAGGGATTTACGGGATAGCGGTTGGTTCTGGCTTTTGAAAAGTATTGAATGATATTATTGCCGAAATCAATTGTGTTTATTGCTTTGACCAGGTGCTGAATTTCCAGGTCTGATTTGTCAGCCAAATCATAACCCGAGGCGGTGAGTCCCACCCAGGCGGCGAAAACATTTTCGTTTATTTCAATGGGTATTTTATTGATTTATGTTTTCCATGCTGGTTATTATAACGAAAAATTGTGCACGAGAATAGTGAGAGCTATACAACAGCATCCCCCGCAGGTCTTCACTCTTCTCAGCCCAGCTTACCAGTTTGTTAATTACAACTTGCTCTTGTTTTTCGTTTTTCATACTGTTTTTTAGTAATTCTTATTTGTTTAGGATTTAGTAATTAGAAATTAGAATTTCCCCGTTAGTATTTTCCCAGCTCTCTGAGACGATCATCGCTGATGCCAAAGTGGTGGGCGATTTCATGTCTGACGACTCTTTCCACGGCGGCAACGATTTCATTTTCAGTGCGGCATTGCGCCTCGATGGTGCGCTGAAAGATGGTGATCTTGTCCGGTAGCGCCATGGTGTAACCGCTGGTCCGGTTGGTCTGGGGAATGCCTTCGTAAAGACCGAGCAGGGTGCTGCCCGCGCCGACATGCCCCTTTCTGAGTTGTGAGGGGGAAGGGTAATCGGCCACCAGGATATCGATGTTTTCCAGGCGTTCCAGAAATTCCGCCGGTAACGCTTGCACGGCGCGGGCCACGAGCTGGTTGAATTGTTCCGTTTCCATTTCCCCTATTATAGACGAGAACAAGGCTTGACGCTATCGGGAAAAGCCCTCACGGTTTTCCCCGTGTCAGCGGAATACGAAGTATATTTATCGACACAGCAACCACGATACGGCAATGGCAAACCTATTTTAGTTTCCCCATGCCCTCAAAATAATCCAGAATCCTCGGGTCGTTGATGAGATCGACACCGGCGCAGCACGAAGCGGTGGCGCCATCGTATTTTATCCGGATTGAATTGGTGATATCGGGCATCTTGTATTGAGCGTCCATGATCACGAAACCCGAGTATGAAAGTGACGAGAGCATGGAATAAAACAATCCCCGGTAAATTTCCTCTCCGTTCACATTGATCACAAACGGCCGGTTAAACAGGCTTTCCCCCAGTTTGGCCGGATTGATTATATACGAATTCCACTTTGCCATACCCGCCGCGTTCAATTCTATCGTATGTGTTTCTTGAAAATAAGCCTGAATATGTTCCCCGGAAAGAACCAGTTCGCCTGTGTCAGCCAAATAGATACCGAAACCGGTTTTGCTTTGTGACGTGCAAGAAGAGTTTACCAGAATCGGCAGAACAAGGGTAAAAAGGACGAAAAAACGAATACGTTTTATCATTTAGATACTTCACCTTCTTTTTGATGCGCAGGCCACTCTTCCCACGTATGCGTCTTTCGGTTGTATTTTTTAGGTTTCCGTTCTATTGCCATTGATGCTTCATTATTTCTAATGTGTGAGATACGGTACACATAATATTTCCCCTGTAAGTATGAGACTCCATTTGGGCAGGAGTCAATGTTGGGGTTAGGGTTATTATGGCGAATTGATTTGACTTCTTGTTTCACCCAACGGGGCACATGGTTTGTTTTGATCCAGGTCGTATATCTTTTCTTTTCACTAAAACAGGTAAATAACAAAATCAGAAATATAAATACTAATAAAAGCGTTAAATAGATTGCGGCATTTTTTATAAAATCCATTTTAAAACTCTGACCCTTACCCGGTTTAGGATTGTTGATTTATTTTCTCAGTTTTAACCCCAGATACTCCATCTCGTACCGGGCGATCAGGTCATCGGCGGCAAAGCTGTAATAGCGGTCGTTGCCGATGATGATGTGGTCGATGACTTTCACTTCCATCAAATACCCGGCAAACACCAGGTCACGTGTCAAATCTTTATCACTCTGGCTCGGCTGGCATTCCCCGGAGGGGTGGTTATGCACAAAAATCAACGAGGCGGCATGCTTGGCAAGGGCGCTCTCCATCACCTGACGGGGCGAAACAGCGCTGTGGCTGACCGTGCCTTCACAGATGACGGCGGTATCGATGATCTGGTTCTGAGAGGTCAGGTAGAGCACCCGGAAGGCTTCGGTGGTCAGGTCGCGCATGGTGTGATAGAGATATTCGAAGATTTCCTGGGCGGATTGTAAAGCCGGTTTATCGATGATCTTTTCTTTCAGGTACTCGCGGGCGACCGCCTGCACCAGCAGGATGCCGAAAACCGCCCCCGGACCAATGCCTTCGATCTCCTGAAGCTCGCCGGGAGAGGCGGAAAGCACGCCGCGCAGGGTTTTGAAACGTTTCATGGCTTCTTTGGCCATCGGTTTGGTATCTTTACGGGGCACGCCCAGGCTCAAAAGCAGCTCGATGATCTCGTAATCGGCAAAACCATCCAAACCGCTTTTCAGAAAGCGTTCCCGTAAACGCTGCCGGTGTCCGGCGGCATCAGTTTCGGCCATTTTGCCCCCTGCCAAATTACTTTATGGCGTACAAACCAACATCGAGTAATGAGAACCAAAAAATTTCCACCGTGCGGAAGCCGGTATTTTCCAGCATCTGGATATGCTCGTTAAGGGTAATCGGGAAATAATGAGAATCAAATCTCTGAAGGTGTTCTTCAACATGCTTGCGCCCATGATTTGTTTGAAACCGGCGCCAGCGATCCATCATAATTTCGATGCCGCGTTTTGTCCTGGGGCGGGAATGTTCAACCGTAACGAAAACCCCCTCCGGCTCTAACAGATCAAAGCAGGTTTTCACGGCGATTTTCCGTTGGTCCGGCGTAAAATAGTGATGACATAGTACCGCCGTGATCACCTGGGCTTTCAAATTATCTTTATAATGACCCAGATTTTCACTGCCGGTGGGCGGCAAAAATCTGATGCGTTCTTCAGGCTGATGCTTCAACTTGTTTTGCGCGACTTGCAGCATGGTTTCCGTAGGATCGACCAAAAGGAATTGCGTTTTCGGGAAATAAGGTAGAGCCATTTCTATCAAAGACCCGGTGCCGCACCCGGTATCCAGCCATACGGTAGCGTATGGTTTGATTGTCAGCACCAAATCTATTATCTCAGTTTGTATGTCCTGATAATGTGAGATGGTATTTTCTATATGACCATCGAATTGCTGGGGGGATGATGGTGTAACATTATCCCACTGCGCCATCTTTACCTCTTACATTGCGGGTTTCTGTTTCTTTTTGCGCCTTTTTTCTTCCAGCTTCCACCAGTCATCTCGCCAGTAATTGTTTTCGTTCAAGCCTTTGGGCGCCAGTTCTCTTTTCACTTCTTCCCAGTGAGGTAGAAACCGTTTCTGCATGATGGTGTTGAATAGTAAAGGCAGCAACAGCCAGAAAACAACGATCGTGATGACCACGAGCAGCCATAAACCGGAAACCATGGCATCAAGCAACAGGGCGATACCGCCGCCGAGTAACAACAATACCCACAAAACCTCGAAGACCCAGCGGAAAGGGGTTTTCAAAATACCGGGTTTGTATTGCGGCATGGCAGCCCTACCGAAATTGCAGAAAGCCTCCCCTACCGCAGACAATAAAATCAAAATCAACCCGATTAACGTTAACATACCACGCCCTCCCGGGAATATTTTCTCCCATTATACCGCTTCTACCTTAAGACCGGCATCGCCCACGAGTTCAATGAGGCGGGTTTTCAATGCCTGGCTGTAACCGGTATACACGTTGGGTAATTTCAGATTCACTGTTTTACCATTATTGACGATGCGCAGGCTCACATTATCGCGCCCGGGGAATTCCTTCAGGGTATAGATGATACGGTGTAGTTTCTGCACATCCTCTTCCGAGTCCAGGGTGCCGGTGACACTGATCTGCACACTGTAGCGACTGACAGGATCAACGGGTGCGCTATTAACGGTAGCAGAGCTACCGACAGTAGCAAACCTCCCGGCAGCAGTTGAGCTGCTTCCATGATTGCCATTAACGGTAGCAGAAACACCGGCAGCAGCCGGGCTGCCGCCATTAGTAGCGCTGCCGGAGACATTGGCACTATTTTTGGCGCTAATATTATTGACGCCGTACTTGACAGGATTCCCGTTAGCCATTTTTGAGACGGTCGATGGTTTGTCCTGCTTGACCTGCCCCGGTTCGTAACGGCTGGCTTTTTTTACGCTGAGCTGCACACCCTCATCGCGGGTGGTGACGCGCCCTTCTACCAGCAAAATATTGCCTTCTTCCCAGAGATCGGGGGCGTCCGTATAAACGTCTGACCAGACCATGATTTCGATGCCGCCGTCCAGGTCTTCCAGCGTGGCTTTGATAAACGGCTTTTGCGCCTTGGTCATAAGATGGGAGACTGACGCCACCATGCCCGCCACCATGACGGTCTGCCCGGACATTTCCGGTTCGATCTGTCCGCAGAGCATAACATTATCCTCGGCGATTTTTTCCGCGAAAATACTGAAAGGATGCTCGGAAAGATACACCCCCATCAGTTCCTTTTCCCATGCCAGTTTTTCCTTGACGGAGATTTCTGTTTCCGTGAAATTGAGCTTGGCCACCGGCACCGGCACCTGCGCTCCCCAGAGATCGAACATGGTGGATTGACCGGCGTCTTTGCTCTTTTGTTCCCGCTGCGCCAGCGAGAGAATTTCATTCACGCTGTTCAACAACGTGCCGCGGGCGCCCAACTCATCGAACGCCCCGGCTTTGATCAGGCTTTCCATGACGCGCTTGTTCAGATTGTGCAGGTCGCAGCGGCGGCAGAGGTCTTCGATCGATTGGAAAACCCCGTTCTTGTTGCGTTCGGTGATAATGGATTCGATGGCCCCCACCCCGACATTTTTGATCGAGGTCAAGCCGAAACGGATCGAGTTCACGCCGCGCTCATCTTTTTCAATGGAGAAGTTCGCCTGGCTGCGGTTGATATCCGGCGGCCTCACTTTTATCAGCAGGCGGCGGCATTCGCTCACGGCGGTGGTGATCTTCTCGGTCACCCCGGCATGGACGCTGAGCAGCGCCGTCATGTATTCCACCGGATAATTGGCTTTGAGATAGGCCGTCTGGTAGGCAATCAACGCGTAGCTGGCGGCGTGCGCCTTGTTGAAGGCATACCCGGCAAAAGGCTCGATCAAAGCAAAGACCTGTTCCGCGAGTTCAGCGGTGAAGCCGCGTTTTTTGGCCCCTTCGATGAAGTTGATTTTCTCTTTCTTCATGACTTCCGGGTTCTTTTTCCCCATGGCCTTGCGGAAAATATCGGCCTTGCCCAGGCTGTAACCGGCGAATTCCCGCACGATGAACAGCACCTGTTCCTGATAAACGATAACGCCGTAGGTCTCTTCCAGAATCCCCGCCAGCACCGGATGGACATAGTGTACCTGTTCTTCTCCGTGTTTCCCCCGGATAAAGGTGGGAATATGTTCCATGGGGCCGGGACGGTAGAGCGCCACCATGGCGGTAATATCGTTGAAAACGGTGGGTTTCAAATCCCGGATATAACGCCGCATGCCGGAGCCTTCCAACTGGAAAACCCCGCCGGTTTCGCCGGAAGCCAGCAGTTGGTAGGTCTTTTTATCATCCAGCGGCATATTGTGCAGATCAACCGTGATGCCCCGGTATTCTTTGATCAGTTCGATGGCTTTACCCAGGATGCTCAGGTTGGCCAGTCCCAGAAAGTCCATCTTCAGCAAACCGATGCGGGCGACGTCTTCCATGGCGAACTGGATCATGACGCCGTGCTCGCCGGCGTTGCCCTTGGAAACACGTTGCAGCGGCACGTGGTTGGCCAGCGGTTCTTTGGAAATGACCACCCCGGCGGCATGCGTGCTGGCGTGGCGGGACAAGCCTTCGACCTTGCGGGCGGTATCGATCAGGTTCCGCAGGATGGGGTCTTCACGATGAATCGCCGCCAGTTCCGGCACCGTTTCCAAGGATTTAT
>JAQTOJ010000102.1 GCA_028713395.1 Dehalococcoidales bacterium
GCGGTGTTTTCGATTATAAGCAGGTCAGGAGAGACCTGCCGCCAGCAATCGTCCAGGCCGGGGCCGGTATCGCCGGTGTAAAATAATTTCTTGCCGGAGGGAGAGGTGATGTAAAAACCTACGGTAGGGACGGAATGTTTTACAGCGAGGGGTAAAATCTTGTAGCCGTGGAGCTTGAACTCTTTGCCGGGTTCGATGAGCTTGAATTTGATGACCGGGTCTTCCGGAGGATGCGCCAGCAGGTTCTTGTACAGCTTGCCCGGAAAATTGAAGAGGTATTCCACGGCTTCTTTGACTTCCTGGGTGCCGTAAAAGGTAATCGTGCTCTCGTTATCATGGAAAGTCGCGCCGATCATGACAACATCCTTAATATGGTCGTAATGGTGATGGGTGAGGAGAATGGCTTTAATTCGGGTTTGCTCTTGAAGGGTTAATCCGGCGGTCAAACCTCCGGCATCGATGGCGAGCACGTCGTCGATCAGAGCGCAGGCAGGACGGATGTTGATGGATTCCATGTTGTGCGCGCCGATCAAGCGGATTTTCATTTGACTTCCGGTTTGGTCCGGCGATCGAAAAATGCCAGCGGGTTGAAATTGGTCTGGATATCGTAGGTATCGATACCTTCCGTTCTCTTCAGATAATTGACCGCTTTATAGGTGACCGGCGTGAAGAGAATTTCAATGCCCACCTTGGCGACCCAGTGGTTGAGAATTAAAACCGGCGCGAAAACGGGAGTGCCGTAAAAAGCGCCGAAGATGAAGATCACAGTATCCAGCCCTTCGCCAACGATGGTAGACCCGATGGTGCGGCTCCAAAGCCAGCGCCCTTTGGTGAAGACCTTCATGCGGGCGAGGACGAAAGAATTGGCAAATTCGCCGACCAGATACCCGGCAAAAGAGGCGGCCAGCAATCGCGGAGTATAACCGAGAATGGCCTCATAAGCGGTTTGGTTGGCCCAGAAAGGCGCGGGCGGTAAAAGCTGCCCCACCCAGGCAAAAAACACAAAAATAAGATTGCATAGAAAACCCAGCCAGATAATCCGGCGCGCCTGTTTATAGCCGTAGACCTCGGTGAGAACATCACCAAAAATGTAACTGAACGGGAAAACAATGACCGCCGCGGGTAAAGCGATGGAGCCAATGGAAAACACCTTGCTGCCGATGATATTGGCCGTCAGCAGGCAGGTGACAAAGAGAACCGCAATGATGAGGAGACGATTGGATATTTTCATAAGCGTGATAGAATCAATTCTATCATATTAGCTGCCCGCTATCACGTGGTTTGATGGTTATGAACTCACAAGCTTTCAGCAATCAGCTTTTAGCGGTCAGTATTTTGCGGCTGATAATCAAAAAGAAAAACACCGTAATTCACGGCTGTGATGATCCTGAACCCGCGGATATTCTTGCGGTTGGCGGGATGATGTGTGTATGATAAAAGTAGAGAGTCTGCCGGTATTGGAGGCTCATAAATAGTAACCGCTGGTCGATTCGTAAACTAGAGATATAGAACTTGCGGCTGGAAATTAGGAAGGAGTTTTTCATGTCTGCTCACCCCCTGGATGCGATTCTGCATCCCAAATCAGTTGCCGTCGTTGGCGCCTCGCCATCAGGCCGCGGCGGTGGTTTCATCACCCCGATGTTCGACCTTGGATTTAAGGGCATCATTTATCCGGTAAATCCCAAATACAAAGAAATGTATGGTCTCAAAACCTATCCTACCGTGCGCGACATCCCGGGAGAAGTCGATTTCGTCATCTCATCCATTCCTGCTCAGGAGACGCTGAAGCTGGTAGATGACTGCGCGGCGAAGCACGTGAAAGCCATTCATTTCTTCACCGCCCGTTTCAGTGAGACCGGTCGCGCGGATGCCGCCGACCTGGAAAAAGAAATCCTGAAACGCTGCAAAGCCGGCAATGTGAGAATTATCGGCCCGAACTGCATGGGCGTTTTCTATCCTGCCTGGGGGTTGTCATTCTTTGGGCATATGCCCAAGACTTCCGGTCACATCGGTGTCGCCTCACAGAGCGGCGGCGCCGTGGGCGATATCGTAGAAGCCATGGGCGTGAAAGGTCTTTATTGCAGCAAGGGCATCAGCTACGGCAATGCGCTTGATTTCAACGAGGCCGATTACCTGGAATATTTCGGCGAAGACCCCGATACCAACGTGATCTTGATGTATATCGAAGGCGTCCGGGCCGGTAAGAGATTCTTCAATGTCATGCGTGAAGTCACCAAGAAGAAACCGGTTATCGTGCTCAAAGGCGGACGCGGTAAATCCGGCACGCGGGCGACGGCTTCGCACACCGCCTCCCTGGCCGGTTCGATGACGGTCTGGAATGCGGCCATCAAACAAGCCGGCGGTATCAATGCCGTCGATATCGATGAGATGGTAGACATCGCCGCCGCCTTTAATTTCGTCCCGCCGATGTTGCACAACCGCGTAGGCGTCTGCGGCGGTAGCGGCGGCAGCAGTGTCATGGGCGCCGACCAATCTGAAGAAGCGGGTCTTGACGTTATTCCCCTGCCGGAAGAAATCCGGGCTGAACTCAAAGCTAAAGGCAGCCCCATCTGGGACTGGATCAGCAACCCGGCGGATTTTTCCATCGGTATGGGTGGCGAATTCAATGTCGCTGAAGTCGTTGGGCTCATGGCGAAAAACCCGAATTTCGACTTTTTGATATTGTTCATGATGAACCCGTTCGCGCGTAACGCTTTCCGCCCTGCCAACCAGACCGCGCAATTTCCGCCGCCTGTGCTGACTAATCCTCCGGCGGCTAACGCCCCGGCGGCTCCGGCCAAACCGCAGCAAGGTCCCTGGGGTAACTTGCCGCCTTCACTCGATGCGTATGTCAAGCAATATCGCTACGATGTGGTCGGTAAACCTTTATTCATTATCCAGGGCGACCGCGGCCGGAACAACGACCCGACCGGTGAAGCCAACAAGTCTTACAATGAATTAAGGGAAAAACTGATCGAAAACGGGATCGTTTCCTACCCTAACATCAAACGCGCCGCCAATGCGGCCGCGCACCTGGTGAGATATTATCAGGACAAGAAGGAACGTACCACCTTATAACCGGTAACTGAATAAAAAATAGAGAGGTGTTTGCATGTCTCTTCCGGAACTGGCGCAGATATTGAATCCGCGGTCGGTGGCCGTGATAGGGGCCTCCGCAAACACCTCTTCTTTTGGCTACTCATATGTCCATCATTTAGTGGAATACGGTTTCAAGGGCAAGATTTATCCGGTCAATCCCAACTATACGGAGATAATGGGATTGAAGACATATCAGAACGTGAGCGCAATTCCAGGAGAAGTCGATTACGCCATCTCCTGTGTTAATGCCGGGCAGGTGATGCCGATGCTGGCGGAACTGGCGGCGAAAAACACCCACCTGGTGCATCTTTATACGGCGCGTTTCAGTGAAACAGGGCGTAAAGACGCCGCCGAATTGGAGCAAGCGGTACTCAAGTTCGCGCAAAGCCGGAATATCCGGCTGATCGGTCCGAACTGCATGGGGCTGTATTATCCCAGGCTCGGTATTTCCTTCGGGTACAACTTGCCCAAAGATGCCGGGACGGTCGGCATGGCATCACAATCCGGTGGCGGGGCTTCCGGGTTCGCGCACATCGGCGGGTTAAGGGGACTGCGTTTCAGCAAGGTCTTCAGCTACGGCAACGCCCTGGATTTGAATGAATGCGATTACCTGGATTATTTCATCAACGACCCGGAAACGAAAATCATCTGCCTGTATGTTGAAGGCGTCAAGGACGGTCGGCGTTTCTTTGAGACGCTCAAACGGGCGACCAAAATAAAACCGGTGGTGGTGATCAAGGGCGGGCGGGGGCAATCCGGCGCTCGCATGACTTCTTCCCACACGGCGTCGCTGGCAGGTAAATACCAGGTATTCGAGGCGTTGGTCAAACAATGCGGGGCGATTTCCGCCGGTGATTTCGAGGAGATGGCGGATATCGTGGTGGCGTTGCATTACCTGCCGCCAATCAAAGGTAACCGTGTCGGCGTGATCGGCGGAGGTGGCGGGCCGAGCGTGATGGCGGCGGAAGCCTGCGAGACGGCGGGACTGGACGTGATACCTATCCCCCAAAGTCTGCGGGAGGAGATGAAGAGCCGCGGCGTGACCATCTGGGACTGGGTGAGCAATCCGGTCGACCTTTCCATTATCGGGGGATCGGGGATATCCGATCTGGATATGCTGCACCTGATGGGCAAGCATCCGGATTTTGATTTGCTGCTGGTCAACTTCAACGAGTGGGTGATGTTCACGCTGGCGACAGATGAAAGACTCAAAGGCATGCCGCTGGCGGTGAAAGGTTACTCGGCAATTAAAGAAAAATACGGCAAACCGCTGGCGGTGGTGCTGGGTGAGCGGGGTTTGGTAGCCGAAGAATACGATGACTTTAAGTGGAAAACCCTTGCCCAGGTGCGCAGCGACCTCAGGAAAGCGGGGATACCGGTTTTTAGCACCTTCCCGCGGGCGGCGACTGCTTTACATAAAGTGTGGAAGTATTACTCCGGTTTGAACAGTTAAGAAAACCAGCGGAACGACATGTTGATGTTTGAACAATGGCGAGTAGGCGTGCCCTAAACTTTATTAGTCTGGACGAATGTAACTCTTGGAATCCATAATTTAGAGCAGCCTTACTATCAAGTTCAATATATGCAGGTATCATTTATTTCTGAAAGGAGATTGAAATGGATAAATTCGAAAATGTGACGGTTATAAAAAAAGCTAACACGTATTTTAACGGTAATGTCACCAGCCGCACTATTTTGTTTAAAGACGGCGCGAGAAAAACGCTTGGTATTATCTTACCAGGGCAGTATGAGTTCGGGACAGCGGAAAAAGAACACATGGAAATATTAGCGGGAAGCCTGCAGGTATTTTTACCAGGCGGCCGGGATTGGGAAACCTACAAAGCCGGTCAATCGTTTAGTGTCCCGGCGAATAGCAAGTTTAAACTCGCAGCCAATGAAGTGGCTGACTATTGTTGTTCATACATCAAAGAATAACAATTCTAGTAGGCGTGTATAACATATTGGAGGGGGCCGTTCCTGGTCTCTCTTCTTTTGTGTTTAAAATTCCGTAGTAAGGTACTTTGCAACAGTTGTTCCACAATATTATCATATAGATGGAAAATCAACCCCACGTCATTATTTTCCCATCAACCGCAACCGAGGAGACAGCTTGAAAAGAAAACTCATTATTTTATTAAGCGTGCTCGTTATCGCTTTAGCCCTGATTGGAACCAGCGCTTGGTTGCTGGCAGCGCGGTCGCCATCTGAAAATGCCGCCGCTGCCATGGAAATTGTGGTGGTGCCGGGGCCGGGCAGTGTGCTGCCAAGGGCAGATGGCGCCTTCTCACAGATATTAATGACCAACGTAAAAGTTGCTAAAACACCTAGTAATTTGGAGTATCTGCAACTCTCGCCGTCCCAAATAATCAAACAAGGCGACCAGATTCTGGTGATGACGCTGACCATTCAAAATATGCACGAGGGGTACAAGATCATTGGCGTCTCGGCGGCGGGCTTTGATGCCCAGGGAACGAACGTGGCGCGAACGTTGGATGATGCTCTACATGGCATGGCCTGGACGCAACTTGATTATCAAGAAACCGGTGAGATCACGATTCATCTGAATTACGCAAAAGATATTAAGCAAATCAAGATATTTGGCAGTAATTACCAATATCCGGTGCCTTAGAACCATAGATTCATGGTAGAAGGAACGCACCCCGTTTTTCTTTTAGTGGTTTCCATTTTTCTCAGAAAGCATTAACGGCGTTGGGCATGCCGGGCAAGATTTGCTGGGTAATGTCCCAATACTCAACAATTTTCTCTCCCTCGAAACGGAAAAGGTGTGTCTGCCGCAGACCGCCGGCGCCGGGTTGGCCTTTGGAGTTCAGCAGTTGTGTATAGGCGGCGACCATGTCTCCGTCAGCCAGTAAATATTTGACGGTGAAATCAGGTTGCGAAACCTGAGCGGTCATCTCTTTGCTGGCAGCGATCATTGCTTCCATCAAGGCGTTCATGCCGCCGATGATATAGGGATTGTGCGTCTGGCAATCAGGAGAAAAGAAAGGCAAAACATCTTTGAATTTGCCTGAACCGATCAATCTGAAGAATTCATTCACAATTTTCTTACGGGCTGTGACCATTTGCGCTGGTTGTTTCTGCAAGAAAACCACCTCCTAATCTGATTTACAACAGTAGTATACCACCGAATAGTTTCTCTGAATTAGCTGCTTACAGAGGTAGATTAATCGTATTGGTAGTGATATAATCGTCGCTAACGATAATGATTTGATGCTAAATCAAATATACCGACAATCAAACCCCGGCAACTTTACGTAACTGTTTTGAGGTTTTGATTTTATAACTAATGATAAGAAAATAAAAAAGGTTCGGGATATGAAAAGAATCACGCCGCTTTCAGTAATCACCGTTTTAAGTCTAGCCGTGCTGTTAATGGGAGCATGCAATAAACCCTCAACTCCTGCAAGCCAGCAGCCTATCGAAATCGTTTCCGTAACCGGCCCTGTCTCCCCGATCAACCCCGGCGGGCCGATAGTCCTGATAACTCTGAAGAATGTCTCCGACCAGCCAGTTGTGTCTTTGACGGCCAATCTGGGAATAAGCCGGGCGGGATTAGACAATACCGGCTTTATCTTCAACTATGATGTTTCCACTTCAACTCCGCTGTTGCCCTCAAAGAGCATTAGCAGCCAGCTCACGCTCATCGGCGGAGGCTTCGCGGGCAATACCTCCTATCCTCTAAAGATAAATGGAAAGCTGCAAAGCGGCGCGTCTTTTAAATACACGGCACAAGTACAAATTGAATCGCCTTCGGCGCAAAATCCCGATCCCTGACCGGGCTTGGCGGTATATGAAAACTAAAACAACCCGATAACGACCAGAGTCAACGAAACCGTCTCGATCGTACTACA